>JAMWCN010000064.1 GCA_023819505.1 Candidatus Omnitrophota bacterium
TTTCCTTTATGAACAGAGCCTAATAGAAGATAATCGTCAAATTTTTTACTATAGAATTAATTTTTCTTCTCCTTTCAGAACAGGAAATCCTAAAAATGATAAAGTTTTTTTAGACTGCTTTTTACCTTCCAAATTAGAAAGCCTTTTGATTATCCTTCCCGGCTTAGGAGAAGGCTTCCTTCAAAATGCCATTCTTAAAAGATTTGCTAAAAAGCTGGCTCAGAATGGTAGAGGTGTCTGTATTTTGAGTCTTCCTTATCATAACCAGAGGTCTTCAGAAGATGTAAGATCAGGAAAACTTTTCTTAAATTTAGATGCCCAAGAAACCTTAGATTTCTTTCAGCAAGCAGTCTTAGATACAGAAAGGACAATAGATTTTTTCGAAGATAAATTTGATCTAAAGGATTTCTCTATTTTAGGTATAAGTTTAGGCTCAATAATTGCGATAATCAGTATGGCAAAAGATAAAAGGATTAATAAGGCAATCCTTCTTTTGTGTGGGGGTAATTTTTTTAAGATACTCTGGAGAGGATTATTATATTTTTTTGCCAAGAAAGACTGCAACTACAGAGAATGCCGAGATAATTTTAAAAAATTAAAGCAATACCAGTTAAAGAATTTTACTGATATCAAGAATTTAAAATTTCCTAAAGAATGTATGTATTATGAACCCCTGGTCTTTGCCCGACTCTTAAGAGAGAGGAAGATATTAATGTTTAACTCTCTCTTTGATATGCTTATTCCCTTTAATAGTGCAAGGGAACTCTGGAAAGAATTAGGTAGACCCAAGATATACTGGTTTCCTACAGAGCATCATTCTATTTTTCTCTTTAGTCCACTCATATTAGTTAAGATTAAACGTTTCCTAAATAGTAAAGAAGAGATTAGAAAATGTTGTAAATGTAAATTATTTTGATATTATAGATAAGAGATGAAGATAGGGGTTGCGGGAAAAGGAGGGGTGGGGAAGACAACCTTGGTAGCTCTGCTCTGTTGGGCGCTAAAAGATTTGGGTCTTCGTGTTTTAGCTGTAGATGCAGATCCAGATACAAACCTTGCTTCGGTATTGGGTTTTCCGGATGCAGAAAAGATAATTCCGATTATTCAGATGAAAGAACTCATTGAGGAGAGGATGGAGAAAAAAGGTGGTTTCTTTAAAATGAATCCCTATATCTCGGATATTCCGAATAGATTTATGGAAGAATATGACGGCATTAAACTCATTGTTATGGGAACAGTAAAACAAGGTGATTCCGGATGTGTTTGTCCAGAGAATACATTTTTGAAAAGATTATTACATCAGATTATCCTAAGAAAAGATGAGTATATTGTTGTTGACTTTGAGGCCGGAGTCGAGCATTTGGGAAGAGGAACTGCAGAAAAATTCGATCACCTCTTAATTGTGATAGAACCGACAAGATTGAGTTTAGAAAGTTTCAAAAGGATATACCCTTTAGCTAAAGATATCGGGATAAAGAAGATTTCCACAGTTGCCAACAGGATAAAGGATAAAGAGGATCTTGATTTTATCCTTTCTGAATTAGGTAAAGATAAACTTTTAGGTTTTTTATCTTATAGTCAGGTCTGTGAAAAGGCAAATCAGAAAGGTGATTTTAAAATATTAAAGAAAGATATAATCTATAAAGAGGCAAAAGAGATTGTAAAAAGTTTACTGAGGGGAGGATGAGGATGGAAAAATTTTTAGCTGATTTAGCTTCTAAAGAGATCTTAGATTTAGCCAGAAAAGAGAATATCCAGACGATCTGGGAGAGGTATCAATTGCAGCAGCCACAGTGTGGGTTTGGGCTATTGGGTCTATGTTGCACAAACTGTAATTTAGGTCCTTGTCGGATTGATCCTTTTGGAGAAGGAGCAGAGTTTGGCGCCTGCGGTGCAGATAGGGATACAATTTCTGCGCGCAATCTTTTAAGAAGAACCACTGCTGGAGCCGCCTGTCATAATGACCATGGAAGGGATTTAACCTTAGCGCTTTTAGCTTTCGCAGAAGGAAAAACTCAAGGTTACAGGATAAAATCTGAGGAGAAACTTAAAAATATTGCTCAAGAATTCTCTATTCCTGTAGAAAATAGACCCTTAGAAGATATCGCAAAGGATTTAGCCATAAAGATCCTATCTGAATATGGACAGCAGAAAGGAAAATTAACCTTTAGTCAGCGCGCTCCTAAGAAAAGACAGGAGCTTTGGAGGAAATTGGGAATTATGCCCCGGGGTATTGACCGGGAGGTAGTTGAGGCAATTTCCCGCACAAACATGGGTGTAGATCATGATTTAAGGAGTCTAATTTTGGCTTGTATGCGGGTGGCTCTTTCTGATGGCTGGGGAGGGTCGATGGTTGCTACAGAAATCTCTGATATTCTTTTTGGTCTACCTTCACCTATCCGCTCACAGGTAAATTTAGGAGTATTAAAAGAAGATGAGGTAAATTTAGTCGTCCACGGTCATGTTCCGCTTTTATCCGATGTAGTTGCCGAATTGGCTTTAGAAGAAGATTTAATTTCCAAAGCCAAGGAAAAAGGAGCAAAGGGAATAAATGTGGTGGGAATCTGTTGCACAGCCAATGAGGTTTTGGTAAGAAGAGGAATACCTGTGGCAGGGAACTTCTTACAGCAGGAACTAGCTATAATTACAGGTGCAGTTGAACTTATGCTTGTAGATATCCAGTGCATTATGCCTTCTTTAGCTAAGGTTTCTTCTTGTTTTCATACTAAGGTTGTCTCTACACACCAGAAGGCAAGATTCTATGGTATCCAACATATCGAATTTAAAGAGGAAGAAGCAACCCAGACCGCAAGAAGATTAATTGAAACAGCCATCGAGAATTTTCCTAAAAGGGATAAATCCCGTGTAAATATTCCTAAAGAGAAAATGGATGTGGTTTGTGGTTTTACTGCGGAAGGGATATTCCATCATTTAGGAGGCAGGTATAGAGCAACATACCGACCTTTAAACAATGCTATAATTGAAGGAAGAATTAGAGGAGTTGTAGGAGTTGTGGGTTGTGACAATCCTAAGAACTTAAGTGGTGGAGCGCATATTACCTTGGTGAAAGAGCTTTTAAAAAGAGATGTTTTGGTTGTGCAGACAGGTTGTGCGGCAATAGAGTGTGGGAAAGAAGGTTTACTTAAACCTGAAGCTGCATTTGAGTATGCGGGTTTAGGTTTAAGGGAGGTCTGTGAGGCAACCGGTCTACCCCCAGTTTTACATTCAGGTGCCTGTGTAGATAATTCAAGGATCTTAATTGAATGTTGTGAGATTCTAAAAGAAGGTGGTTTGGGTGAAGATATCTCGGATCTACCAGTAGCCGGTGCAGCCTTAGAGTGGATGTCGGAAAAAGCAATTGCTATTGGCTGGTATGCAGTTTCTTCCGGGATATTTGTTGTCTTTGGCACACCTCTACCAATATTGGGAAGTAAGAATTTAGAGAAATTTCTTACCCAAGAACTCTTTGAGATCATAGGTGGTGGATGGGCTTTTGAAGAAGACCCTGTAAAGGCAGCAAAGATAATCGTTTCTCATTTGGATAAGAAAAGGGAGAAGCTGAAATTAAGACCAATGATGTATGAACCAAATTTAATCTAATGGAAGATTTGAAACCGAAGGTCTCTATCATTGGTTGTGGAAATGTGGGTATGCGTTATGCCTATGCTTTGATGATAAAAGGCATTACCAGACAAATTGTTTTAGTAGATATAGATAAAAACCGGCTGGAAGGTGAGGTTATGGATCTATCCCACGGTGCTCCTTATATCTCTCCGGTTGAGGTTATTGCTGGAGATTATTCCGATATAAAAAATTCCGATTTAGTTGTCATTACTGCTGGAAAGAAACAAAAACCGGGCCAGTCACGCATGGAATTAGCAAAGGATAATGTCGAGCTTTATAGAAAGATAATTCCTGAGATTGTAAAGTTTACGCCTCAAAGTGTTCTCCTCATCGTTACCAATCCTGTAGATGTGCTTTCCTATGCGGCTTATAAATTTTCTAAGAAACCCTCTAAAGAGGTGATTGGTTCAGGAACAGTCTTAGATACAGCTAGATTTAGATTCCTTTTAGCAAAACACTGTAAGGTTGATTCAAGAAATATCCATGCCTATATCTTAGGTGAACATGGAGATACAGAGTTTGCGGTTTGGTCAAGGGCAATGATCGGAGGAGTCTTATTTAAGGATTACTGTCTTATCTGTAAGAATGAAAAGACCTGTCAACGCGAGGAAGAATTTAATAAGATTTTTACGGAAGTAAGAGACTCCGCATATAGAATAATTGAGAGGAAATCCGAGACCTCTTATGGAATAGGTTTGGCTTTAGTAAGGATTACTGAGGCAATTCTTAATGATGAGAATGCAATTTTACCTGTTTCTATATTGATTGAAGATTATTTAAAGATAAACGATGTCTATTTAAGCCTTCCGGCGGTAGTAAACAAGACAGGGGTAAGGGAAGTTTTAAAGATTGAATTCTCTGAAGAAGAAAAACAGGCATTTATAAATTCTGCCCAAGCTATAAAGAGAATCATCAAAGAAACAGGCTTATAAATTCCATAAAATTTTTAAAGATTTTCTTGACAAAATTTAATTTTTTGTTTATAATTTATTGATAATAAAAATTATTATCAATAATGAAAAAACAGATTAAAAGAAGGCTAACCAAACAGAGAAAAGTAATCTTAGAGGAGCTGCGGAAGACACACTCTCATCCTACAGCAGATAAGATTTTTCAGATGGTAAAAAAAAGAATCCCACACATTGGTTTTGGGACAGTTTATCGGAATCTTAATCTTTTAAGAGATCAAGGAGAGATTTTGGAGTTGGTCTGTGGGAAATACAGTTGTCGTTACGATGGAAATATAGAACCTCATTATCACTTTTTCTGTTTTAAATGTAAAAGAATCTTTGATTTGGATATACCCGTATTAGATGAATTGGATAAGAGAGTAAGCGAAAAATCAGGGATGCAGGTTAAATATCACCGCATAGATTTCTATGGATATTGTAAAGATTGTAAAGACTAAGATAGAAGCAAAAATAAAGGAATTAGAGGATTTAAAAAAGAGATTACCGCGAAAATGCGGTGGGGTAGTACACAATATCCCTCTTGAATTAAGATTAAAGTTGGAAGAGTTAGAGTAAGAGATTGAGAAGTTAAAACAGGAGTTAGAGATGGCAAGATGTAATGTTTGTGAAAGCCAAGAAGACCTAATTAAGGTAAAGGATGAAGAAGACAATATTGTTTATGTATGTCAGAATTGTTATGAGAGTATCTGTGAAGGTTATGAGAAAATAGAAGAATGAACTATAATTAAAAGGGGCAGTCATATGGTAAAGGTCAAGACTTTTACCTCCGAACTTAAGATTTTTCATACCAAGAATGAGTTGGATAGTTTGGATGAGAAGGTAAATAAATTTATAAAAGAAAATAAGATTAAAAAAATTATCTCGGTAAGTGATACCTGTGCCACGGATAATACAGGAGCTACCATCGGTATAATCCGGGTTGTGGATTACACATAAATGGGAGGAGATATGAAAGAAAAAGTAATGGCTGTTTTAGACAAGATAAGACCCGCACTACAGGCAGATGGCGGAGATGTAGATTTATTAGAAGTAACTACTGATGGGATTGTAAAGGTAAGATTAAAAGGTACCTGTGGAGGTTGCCCAATGAGTCAGCTGACTCTAAAGATGAGCATAGAAAGAATGATAAAGCAAGAGGTACCAGAGGTAAAAGAGATTATTTCAGAATAGAAAGGAAGTGTTTAAAATGGCAGGGGTAACAAAATATGTTTGTGAGCAGGATATTCTTTGTGGTGTGCGCACAGCCAAAGATTTGAACGCATTAGAGGTGGGAAAATACAAGGTCCATCCCAATGAGCCCGGACATTTCATTGAATGGATTGAGTTGTATTCGGCAGACACATTTATATTCCGGGTGAATCTTTCTAGCTCATTGAGTTTACTTAAGGTTACGGTTCCGGTAAAATTAACCCATGCCCACGGTCCATTAAAGGCTTAGGAGAAATGCAATCTCCATGGTCTCTGGGAGGCAACTAAAGAGATTGAAGTTGAGGATTAAACTTTACAAATAAGGTTGAATTTTGAATGTAAAGTGAGGAGGTGATTAAATATGGAGGAGATTAATGTCTTAAGTGTAGGAGAAAAGGTGCCAGATTTTGAGTTAGACGCTTATCTTCCGGAAAAGAAAGACTTTGCTAAAATTAAATTCTCAGAGATTTTCAAAAAGGGAAAGTGGCTCGTTCTTTACTTTTATCCTGCAGATTATACTTTTGTCTGTCCAACTGAACTTGCGGATGTAGGAGAAAAATATGCGGAGATTAAAAAAGAAGGAGCAGAACTGGTTTCTTTAAGCACAGATACCCACTATGTTCATTATGCCTGGCAACAGCAGGAGAAATTACTTTCAAATATTAAATATCCCATGGCTGCTGATCCTACGCATATTGTCTCAAAAACCTTTGGGGTTTACGATGAAGCATCTGGACTTTCCTTAAGAGGAACATTTATCATTGATCCTGACGGGAAACTGGTTGCTTCGGAAGTGAACTATTTTCCGGTGGGGAGAAATTCCGATGAACTTTTAAGAAAATTGAAAGCCTTTAAGTATGTACGGGAGAACCCTGCTCAGGTCTGTCCCGCAAGATGGC
>JAMWCN010000004.1 GCA_023819505.1 Candidatus Omnitrophota bacterium
CCATTTATCGGTTTTGTATAAAGGAATAACTGGTCTTAAAGGAGCAGCGCCTGGTATAAAAAGCTTCTGTCCCATCTCCAAATTCCGAGGATCATTTATATTATTAGCACGCATTATATCTTCCATATTCGCATCATACATCTTAGAAATTCTCCAGAGAGTCTCACCTGGACTTACTATGTGAAATATATCTTGTCTTATTACCCCTGTAGGAATCTTAGGGTAGACCTCCATTGGACCAGTGGTAGGTGTAGTGGCACACGAATTTAGAATCAATAAATTTAGAAATAATAGGCTTAATTTTAAAAGATCTTTTTTTCTAAACATAATTTTTAATACGAGAGATTATCTGATTTTTGGAAACTACGCCAATTAATGATTCAACAGCTTTACCGTCTTTAAAAATTATCAGTGTAGGGATGCTCATTATTCCAAAGCGCGAAGCAATTGAGGGATAGTCTTCAACATTGAGTTTAGCTACTTTAATTTTATCTTTGTATTCTTTAGCTATCTCTTCTACAATGGGTGCAATAATTCTGCAGGGAGCACACCAAGGAGCCCAGAAATCTACCAGAATAATCTGATTAGATTTTAAGACTTCAGATTCAAAATTATCATCGTTTAGAATCAAAATATCCATAAGTTTATTTTCTTATATAACGCAATACCCCTAAACAGATACCTGTTATCACCATAAATAAACAGAGAATCTGCCCCATCGTAAGAGAGTCTACAACAAAACCTAACTGTGGATCTGGCTGGCGGAAATATTCTATCACAAATCTTAAAATTCCATAACCTAAAAGATAAAAACAAAAAACTAATCCTTTAATTTTTTTTATTCTTTTATGAATAGCTAAAAGGATCAAAAAAAGAAATATACCTTCAAAGAAAGCTTCATACAGTTGTGAAGGATGGCGCAGTTTATTTAAAGGATCAGAGGGAAAATACATGCCTAGAAAGAAACTAGTTGGTCTTCCGTATAGTTCTCGATTCAGAAAATTCCCAATCCTTCCAAAAGTATAACCTAAAGGGACACCAAAAGAAACTAAATCTGCCAGCTTCCAAAAATCAACTCTATTCTTATAACAAAATATTAAAGTACCCACAACCAAACCAATTAAACCTCCATGATAACTTAACCCAGATATACCCACAAACCTTATGTTTTCTTTAAACTCAAAAGGTAGGATTATCTCCAAAGGATTCCTGATGTAATAATCAAAATTATAAAATAAAACATAACCTAACCTACTTCCAATAAGTATTGCTATAACCATCCAGAAGAAATATTCATCAAATATTTTTTTAGAAATATCCATATTAGCTTTGTTTAATCTATAAAGGATAGTTATATAAGAAACCAAAAAAGAAAACATATACATAATTCCATACCAATGCACCTGTAACGGGCCTATCCTTAAAGCTATAGGATCTATAAATTCTGGAAGATGCCTCCAGATAAAAATTATGTTTTTAAACATAAAATTTAATTAAATTGGCCTTCTTAAAGAAGTAGCTATCTTTGAAAGAGCTATATTATAACAGAATATTTTTTTATCATAAACAGAAATTATTTTTATATTTTTAAAATCAGATAAGCTCTTTAAAAATTCTTTTTTTATCCTGAGTATCTCATCTTTACCTAAAGGCTTAACGCCGCAGGGTCTTAAAGGTGTATTTATCTGAATCTCATCAGGCATAATCTTTTTAGAAATCTCAATTAATCCTTTAATTTCACTTTTATTTTCCCGAATAAACATTAATTGCAAAGCGAATTTTTTTTTATATTCTTTTCTAAAAGCAAATATACCTTTAAGAATTTTAGAGAAATTTATATATTTAAAGGGGCGATTTATTCTCTTCAACATCGTATCTTTAGATGCATCGAGTTTAATTGCTACAAGATCCGCTAAAAGAAGCTCATCTCTTAACTCTTTTTTATAAAGTAAAGAACCATTGGTAAGAACAGCGACAGGGATATCAAAATTTATCTTTACAAATTCTATGACTTCCCCAAGATTTTTCGCCAAAGTAGGCTCTCCTCTTCCCGAAAAAGTAATATAATCTAGCTTTAAATTTGGTAAACTCTTAAGTTCTTTAATAACCTCATCTGAAGAAACAAATATTTCTCTTCTATTGGTATATATGGGAGTATCTTTTAACTGACAGTAAAGGCAATTAAAATTACAAATTTTATTTTTTGAAAAAACTAAATCTATTCCTAAAGATCTACCAAGTCTCCAAGAATAGACTGGTCCATAGATGTATTTAAATTTTATTTTTTTAAATACCATTAATTTATCGCTGTAATTTTTCTTGGATATTTATGTAATCTTTAAAATCTATCTTTTCTCCCAGTTCCTGCTTTACAATTCTGATGCGGTCAGGAACATAGGGATGGGTACGAATATACGATAGAGGTTGGGGTTGTTGATTCCGGTAGTGTTGTTTTAACTTTTCCAAAAAAGAAAGCATCCCTTTAGGATTGAATCCTGCTATCTTTGCATAGCGCACCCCAAGTCTATCCGCCATAAATTCATCCTGCTTACTGTAACCTGAAAGTATCTGGATAAATATAGAATCCATAGCTCTTAAAAGATCTCTGTTATCCAGAGTAGTTCCGGCAACGATTAAGGCTAAAACCGAATATCCTAGTTGCGCCTGAAGTTTCTTGATACTGTGCCGGCAGACAACATGGCCAATCTCATGGCCTAATACTGCTGCCAACTCATCATCATCTGATTTCTCTAAGAGTCCTTTATTTACATAGATGAAACCTCCCGGTAAAGCAAAAGCATTAACTTCCTTTTCATCCAATACAAAAAAATGGTACTTTATCTCCCTCCGATCACATACAGAAGCAGTCCTTTCTCCAATAGATCTTACCCTCTCTTGAAGAAGTGGATCTTGTTCCAATTTATATCTATTAGTTATCTCTTTAGAAAGAGCTTCACCCAAAGCTACCTCTCTATCTGTAGAGTAGAAATAAGTCTCCTGTCTTTGCGTAGCTATATTATATTCTGTAGCGCATCCAAAAAACAGAATAATAAAAATTAATAAGAATCCCCTCATCTGAATTCTTTTGCTTTGAAAAGAGAATATAATTTAATACCTTCTTTTTTTAGGTTATTTTTTGCTCCTTCTTGCCTATCCAAGACTACAATTGCTGAATCTATAATTAACCCCTTCCTTTTTAATATCTGTGCACTTTCAATGAGAGAGTTTCCTGAAGTAGCTACATCGTCTACTAAAATAACCCTCTCTTTCTTTTTTAGAGAAGGTCCTTCTATAAGTTGTCTTAAACCGTGTTCTTTGGCTTTTCTCCTTACAATAAATGCTTTAACTGAGATACCTTCTAAATGGCTTAATACTGCAACTGCAGAGACGATCGGATCCGCCCCTAAAGTAGGGCCTCCTAAAGATTTCACTCCTTTTTTGTGTAAAAACCTTAAGATGAGTTTTGCTATCAGATAACCTCCTTCAGGGTCTAAAGTTATCCTTCTTAGGTCAAAATAAAAATTACTTATCCTTCCGGAAGAAAGTTTTACTTTTTTCTTAAAAAAGGCATTTTTCTTTATTAAATAAAAAAGTCTTTTCTTTATTTCCTTATAACTACTCATATTAAATTTATTCTACTATCCTTAATCAGATGTGTCAATTCTTTTGACAAAACTATATTTAATTGTTATGATATTAAATATGATTAAAAATTTAATAGAAAGCTTCATTAATCTAATCTATCCTTTTAGATGTATAGGTTGTGGTAAAAAAATAGTTGATAAAACTAACATTTCTTTATGCTCTCAATGTTGGTTATCTATTAAAAGAAATTATCCGCCTTTCTGTTTACGCTGTGGAAGGCATCTGGAAGAAACAGATTCTTCTATATGTAAAGAGTGCAAAAATAAAATATACTATTTTGATAGAGCTTTTTCTGCCTGTATCTATGAAGGCTTGATTGTAGAATTAATCCATCAATTTAAATATAACGGAAAAGATTTTCTAGGAAGAACTTTAGCAAATATATTAATAGATTTTATAAATACTTATAAAATACCTATTAAGGAATTTAACCTTATCATAGCTGTCCCTCTACATCCAAGGAAGCTCCGTGATAGAGAATACAATCAATCCCAAATCCTTGCTGAAGCTATAGCAAAAGAATTTAGATTAAATTTCATAAAGGATGCGGTATATAAAATTAAAGATACGGTATCACAAACAGAACTTTCTTGTCAGGAACGTTTAAAAAATGTTACTGATTCTTTTAGATTAAATCCTAAAATAGATATAAAAAATAAAAGTATTTTAATTGTAGATGACCTCTTAACTACAGGAGCAACTGCTTCAGAATTAGCAAGGGTATTAAAATTAGCAGGTTGTAAAAATACAGTTGTTTTAACTTTAGCTAGTTAATGTTATGCGTATATTAAGAAACTACATACTAAAAGAATTTTTTGGATTCTTCTTTATATCCTTAGGCCTTTTTACCTTTGTGATGTTTATAGGGAATTTAGTAAAGATTATTAATTTAATTATTGGAAAGGGTATAGAAATATTAGCGGTATTTAAATTATTTGGATATCTTATACCTTATCTGCTTACCTACACTCTCCCTATAGCAATTTTAAGTGCTATTCTTTTACTTTTAGGTAGACTCAGCAGTGATAATGAGATAATTGGCATCCAGGCAAGTGGAATAAATATCATCTATATAACTGTACCTCTGTTGATAGTAAGTTTAATATTCGCTCTCTTTCTTCTAATCTTAAACGACCGTATCATCCCTTCTAACCATTTTGCTTTTTACAAGGCAGTTAAAGATATAGGTATAAGGAATCCCGCTGCCTTTTTAGAACCAGGAGTATTCATTAACAATTTTGATAAGTACATCATCTTCATTTACCATATAGAAGGAAATAAACTCTTCAATATCAGAATCTATGAGCCTCAATCTTTAGATAAAATTCCTCGGACCATTATTGCAAAGAGAGGAGAATTTATAAGTTTACCAGAAAAATCCATGATAAAATTAAAACTTATAGACGGAACATCCGATGAACCTGATCCGGATAACCCGGAGAATTTTTATAAGTTAAATTTTAAAACTTATTTTATAAATCTTAACTTAACTAAAGAATCCTACTCTGAAGAACCCAAAAAGAAGCCAAAGGATATGAATATAAAAGAGTTAAAAGTAGAGATTGAAAAAACAAAAAGGATGGGGATAGAACCTCTACCATTAATTACTCATCTTCATAAAAGAATTGCTTTATCTTTTTCTAGTTTTGTCTTTGTATTAATCGGTATCCCTTTAGGATTAATTGCTAGGCGCAAAGAGAGAACTATAAATTTTGCTTTGACTTTTTTAATTATAGGAATTTATTATTTATCTCTTTTAGGATGCGAAACATTAAGTATAGAAGGATTTATAAAACCGGAGATAGGGATATGGTTGCCTAATATTGCATTCATAGTTGTAGGGATACTTTTATTTTATCGTGTATGCGGATATTAGAACGTTATATGATAAAATCGGTAATATCCATTTTCTTAGCTTGCATTTTATTCTTTATTTTTCTTTATATAATTGTAGATATATTTAATCATTTAGATGAAATAATTAAAGAGAAAACTAAACTTTCAACCCTTATCGATTACTACCTTACTTATATCCCTATTATATTTGTACAGATAACTCCCCTAGCGTATCTGGTGGCGGTTATCTTTAGTCTAGGTAATCTTAACCGACATAACGAGATAATTGCTATGCGTTCTGCAGGTTTAAGTATATTGCAGATCAGCCGTACTTTAATCTTTCTAAGTATTTTACTCTCTCTAACGGTATTCTTAGTGAATGAAAAGTTCGTTCCTTCCTCTACCCAAATACTGGAGACATTAAAGACTGATATCCGTAAGGATACAAAAGGAAAGGAACTTAAAGAATTTATAAACTTCTGTATGTATGGCTCAAAGAATAGATTATTTTTTATAAATAAACTCTCTTTGAGAGAAAATACTATGCAAGGAATTACCATATTACAGCACGATGAGAACCAAAATATAATTAAAAAAATCGTTGCCAAGAAAGGTGTCTGGGAAGATGGTATATGGAGTTTCTACGGTGTTTTTACTTATAACTTCGATGAGGATGGTCAAATTAAAGGAGAGTTAAATTATAATCAGGAAGAAATTATGGATATATCTGAAAGTCCCCAGGATTTTATAAGGCAGAGGCAGAATCCACAATCTATGAATATTAAACAACTCCAAAGTTATATCTTAAAATTATCTAAAAGTTCTGTAAAAGCAGTAGCGAGAAATCTTAAAGTTGACCTCTATAACCGTTACCTTTCCCCCTTCAATACATTAGTAATTACTATCTTGGGAATCTCTTTTGCCCTAAGAATAAGAAGTAGATTAACAGCTCTTTCTTCTCTGGGTATCTCTTTAGGGATGGGTTTTTTATATTATGTAATTAATGCTATCAGTTTAGCGATGGGAAAAGTGGGAATATTAACTAGTTGGCTATCTGCATCTTTAGCACATATCCTCTTTCTTTCTATAGGGATATATTTACTTATCCATCTTTAACTATACCTTTATCCTCGATATAAAGATGGGGAAGATGTGCCCCTAAAGAGGTAAGAATTTCATAAGGAATTGTTCCGCAAAGCTTAGCTAATTCTTCTACAGATATAAACTCTTTTTTCTGTCGACCGATAAGAACAACTTCCTCTCCTATTCTACCAAAATGCCTTCCTATATCTACCATCAACTGATCCATACAGATAGTCCCTGATATTCTAAAACGCTTACCTCTAATTAAAACATCTGCTTTATTGGAAAGTGCTCGCGGATAACCATCACCGTAACCTATAGGGATTACAACTATATTGGTAATTCTTTTTGTATAGTATGTATGTCCATAACTTATCCCCCAACCTTGAGGTAATTTTTTAACCAAGATAATTTTACTTTTAAGTGCCAATACAGGTTTAAGTTTTAAATTTAATCCTTTCCTAGGGTATACTCCATATACGACTAAACCCGGCCTTACCATATCGAAATGACTCTCTTTATAACGGATTAAAGCTGTACTGTTAGCAGCGTGGTATAAAGGTATATAGATATTCTCCTGAATAAGCTTTTGTCTGATCTCTTTAAAATATCTAATCTGTCTTGATGTAAAAACAGGGTCCTTCTCTGCTAAAGGAAAATGGGTAAAGATACCTTCTATATTTAAATATTTTAAACGCAGTATTTTCTTTATAAAATCGATCGCTTCTTTATATACGATACCTGTCCTTCCCATGCCTGTATCTATCTCTATATGGATATTTATTTTTTTATTAAATATAGATGCTTTACTATTTAATGCTAAAGCTAAAAGATAATTTGAGATAGACTGCCTGAGGTCATATTTTATTATCGGTTCTATATCCTCAGGGATACTTGTACCTAATATAAGTATAGGAGTTGATATATCACTCTTTCTTAAGGTAATTGCCTCTTTTATACTCGCTACCCCAAAAAAATCTATACCCTCTTTGATAAGTTTTTTTGCTACCGGGACTAATCCGTGACCGTAGGCATCCTTTTTCACACAGACTAAAATCTTAGTTTTTGGACAGATCAATTTTTTTATCTGTCTAAAGTTAAAGGAGAGGTTATCTAAATTTATCTCAAGCCAACTTAAAAAATTATTTTTTATCTTTTTATCTGACATTCCTTGGGATAAAGATAGAGCGGTTTAAGTTTATCTACATCGGTAAATTTTTTCTCTTTTATAAGTTCTTGAGAAAGTTTAATTATAGATGTGCCTCTGGGATAAGAAAAATCATCTTCTAAAATTTTTATATCTTTAATTTTTAAGATAAGTTTATCTCTATAAATATCCACTGCATCACCTAAAATTACTGTTCCTTTAGGAATCATCTTTATGAGAGATTCTATATCGAAGAGTAAATAAGGCTTGATACGCCTGATAGAGCAGTCTTTCTTTTGATATAAACTGGTATAGATAAGATTGCGTTTAGCATCTAAGATAGGGCAGATAAAAGATGCTCCTTCTATATTTAAAGCATTGTAAGCAATGATATCTAAAGTAGAGATGCCTACTATTTTTTTCTTTAAAGTAATTGCTAATCCTTTTGCAACCGAGATAGCGATCCTTACTCCTGTAAAAGAACCCGGCCCAAGACCTACTGCTAAATAATCAAAGTATTTAAGTTTTAAGTTAATACTTCTTAATATCTGTTTTAAACTCTTAAATAGTAAACTACCGTGATTTTTCCCAAGGTTTAATCTGTAATCGTAAATTTTTGTTCCATCAAAAACACCGATACATAAAAATTTTGTTGAAGTATCGATACCAATTATCTTCATATTAAATTTTTAATTTTTTTAAAATATCATTGTAATGGTTATCTAAAGGTATAAATTTTAACTTTCTGATGTTTCTCTCTACAATCTCAAATTCAATTCTAAAATAATTATTTGGTAGAAGCCAATCCAACCTTTCTGCCCACTCAATTGCAGTTATACCTTCGCTGTAAAGGTAATCTTGATAACCAATTTTTAATATATCTTGGACTTTTTTTAAACGGTAGAGGTCGATATGGTATAAAGGTAATTTCCCCTCATATTCACGGATGAGAACAAAAGATGGGCTATTTACAATTCGGGGTCTTATCTTTAAACCTTTAGCAATTCCCTTTACAAAAACTGTTTTACCTGAACCTAAAGGTCCAAATAAACAGAGGATATCTCCTGCTTTCAAAAAATTAGCTATTTTTTCTCCTAACTTTAAAGTCTGTTTTTCTGAATAGGATAAAAAAATAAATTTAGAAATGTCGGTATCCTTCAATTTTAATTTCTCTTTCCTTATATTTAGCATCGATTATTTTAAAACCGAATTTAACAGGAACTATCTGCCCAATAGCAGAATAGAGTTTATCTCCAGAAGCAATAAGAGCTTTTGCTTTTCTGATAGGTAAAGTAAAAATTAACTCAAACTCTTCTCCTCGATTTATAAGCTGATTTAAATCGATCTTAGATTTAACATGAGGTAAAAGCTTCTCGTATATAAGAGCACCTACGTTGCTTTCCTCTAATATATGATTTAGGTCTTGAGCTAAACCATCAGAGATATCGATCATAGAACTGGGGTGGTAATTTTTTACTAAATAACGTGCCTCCTCCAAACGGGGTAAAAAATATAAATCTTTATTTTTTTTGCCCAATCTTCCCGTAATAAAAATTATATCGTAAGGAAGAGCTGTGCTTCTTAAAGTAAGATTTTCTTTCTCTACATAACCAATCATACTTATATCAATTATTACTTTATCGTTTCTACTAATATCCCCTCCCACTATATCTATATTGAATTTCTTTGTCCAATAGTCTAATCCACGATAAAGCTCTCTTACAAAACTTAAAGGTTTAAATTTTGATATCCCCAAAGCAACTAAAGCGTATTTAGGTATTCCTCCTTTGGAAGCGATATCACTTATAACCGAACCCATTGCTTTACGACCTATAAGGTAGCCAGGAGTTTTCTTAGTAAAATCAACATCCTCTATAAGCATATCACAACAAAATAAAAGATATTTCTTCTTATCGTATTCTATAACTGCGCAATCTTCTCCAATACCCTTTATCACCGAAGAACTTTTTCTTACCCAGCTCTTTATCTTACCGATTAAACCAAATTCTCCTAAATCAGCTATCCTTATCATCTTTTAAAAAGCAAATCTTTTATCTTTTCTTTAAAAGGAGCTTTAATTATACCTTTCTCTGTAACAAAAGCGGTAATTAAATTATGAGGTGTAACATCAAAAGCAGGATTTAGAACCTTTATCCCTCGGGGAGCGATACTTCTTTTAAAAAAAAGAGAAGTTACCTCATAAGGAGTTCTTTCTTCTATAGGTATAGAACTACCATCATCTATATTAGGATCGAAGCTTGAAAGAGGAGCAACCACATAAAAAGGTATCTTATGAAAATCTGCTAAAACTGCAAGATTATAAGTTCCAATTTTATTAGCTGTATCACCATTTAAAGCAATCCTATCTGCACCTACGAATATCTTATCGATCATCCTTCTGCGCATAAGCTCTGCTGCCATATTATCACAGATAAGAGTTACATCGATGTTATTCATCTTTAATTCCCAAGTGGTAAGGCGCGCACCTTGCAGGAGAGGCCGGGTTTCTAAGGAGAATACCTTTATTTCTTTGCCTTCTTTTACCGCCTCGTAGATAACACCCAAAGCGGTACCGTAATCTACGGTAGCTAAGATACCAGCATTACAGATAGTTAAGATTCTATCTTTATCCTTAACAAGATGACAGCCAAATTTAGCCATCTTTCTACAGGTTAACCTATCTTCTTCCAAAATTTGTCTTGCTTCTTTCAAAAGGAAAATTTTTATTTGGGAAATAGGCTTTTCTTTATTTTCCTCTGCTCTCTCTAACATCCTCTCTAAAGCCCAGAAAAGATTCACCGCTGTTGGCCGAGCCGAGCCTATAAGATGCGCTATATAATTTAGCTTTTTTTTAAAACAAGAATAATTCTTATTATTAGGAAAATCCTTTATCCCCAAAAATAGACCAAAAGCAGCTGCTCCTGCTAAAGCAGGGGCACCCCTTATAGACATCCTCTTAATTGCTCTTATAACTTCTTTTACATCAGAAAGATAAAGGTACTTCAATCTCTGAGGTAGCTGTCTCTGATCAATAATAATTAGACGACCTTTTTTCCAATCTATACTCTTTATTGCCGGCATAATTATAACCCCAAAATCTTTGCAAAAATACTACGCTTTAATCTCAAAGCATTTTCTCTACAAGTCTCCTGACAACAGAAACAGCCAATGCATTTATCGTAATCTATAAATATCATTCCATCTTTAAGAATTATCGCTTTCTGAGGACAGACCTCTATACACGCTCCACAGAGTTTACATCTCTTCTTTTCTATTTGAGGATAAAAACGGATTAATCCTTTTGCTATCTTAACAAAAACAGGAGGAATTTTCTTTATAAAGCTTGGTTTAGGTAGTTTAAATGGCTGAATAACATCTAAAAGATGTTCTCCTAAAATATTTATATTTTTAGTATCGGTTATACCTAAAGATCTCCTTTCTGCTTCCAAATTTGTTGGTATCATATAAGGTTTAAGTCCCATTATTAAAGATAAAATACTATCTACAGCTACCGCTTCTGATCCAGCAATGATTAGACCTGTGTATTTTATTTCACCTCCTGTAGCAGGACCATCCCCTTCTAAAGAAATTATCCCATCTACTACGGTAAGGGCAGGTTTTATCAAATCGTATATATCTAGAAGCATATTTGAAAAACTTTTCTCATCGGTATATCTCTTATGAAGTTCTAATTTATATTTACCGCAAACCAAACCAAAGAGGTTCTTTATCGCTCCTGTAAGGATAGTTAGATTGTGTGTCTTAAATTTAGGTAAAGATACCAAATAATCGCATTCTTTTAACCAACCAGTTAAAGCAAAATTTTTTAGCCAAAAAGGATTATCGAATCTAACTAATTTTACATCCTCTTGAATAGCTATATCATAGATACCAGTTTTTCTATAAAGCAAATTAAAATCTTCCGAAGATTTTATCCAAGCGGTAGGTGAATCCCCTAAAAATAACTTGCAATCGATCTCTTTCAAAATTTTTACTATTGCTCTCACAACTTCTGGATGTGTAGTGATAGCTTGGTTAGGCTCTACCGGTAAAAGGAGATTTGGTTTAATTAAAACTCTGCTTTTAGGTCTGATAAATTTAGTTATCCCACCCAAAAGTCTTAACGCTTCCTTAACTGCAGAGTAAACTAATTCTGTTTCATAGCTTTTACACCTTACAATAGATACATTTGAATTCATCTTTAATATTTAGGATCGATACGCGGAAAAAGGGGAAGACCTTTTTTTAGAGAATTTTTACCAATCTGTTCTAAAATAGAGTTAGATGTCTGTGGCATAAAGGGAGAAATCAATTCCGCTATCTTATTTAAAACTTTAACTAAGGTAGCAACAAAATTTCTAAGTTCAACTATCCGATTTTCTCTACTTAAAATCCAAGGTTTCTTATCTTCAATGTATTTGTTAGCTGTGTTAATTAAATCCCAGATATTCTCTAAAGCATCGTTGAAATTAACAGCAGGAAGTTGTAAATAAAAAGGCTCTTTTTTAACCAAATCTTCCATTTTAATTAAGAGTTTATTTGTCAAATCATCTAAATTTTTCATATCTATCTCTTGAGGAATCTGAAGACCAAAATATTTCTCTATCATATTTACTACCCTATATACTAAATTTCCTAAATCGTTAGCTAAATCGGAATTGTACCTTCTTAATATCGCCTCTTCTGAGAAAATACCGTCCATTCCAAAACTTACCTCACGCAGTAAAAAATACCTCAAAGCATCTACACTGTATTGAGAGATTACCTCAAATGGAGAAACGATATTGCCTTTTGATTTGGACATCTTAGACTCTCCTACCATCCACCAACCATGAGCGAAGA
Organism: Candidatus Omnitrophota bacterium; assembly: GCA_023819505.1. Lineage (GTDB taxonomy): Bacteria > Omnitrophota > Gorgyraeia > Gygaellales > JAMWCP01 > JAMWCN01. The sequence continues at coordinate 12,554 of JAMWCN010000004.1, forward strand.
TAGTTTTGGGAGATTGAATACCTAAAGCGTTAAGAATGATCGGCCAGTAGATTGCATGTTGTCTTAAAATATCTTTACCGATAAGTTGAATTTCTGCTGGCCACCATTTTGAAATATACCTCTCATTATCATCAAAATAACCAACCGCACTTATATAATTCATAAGTGCATCAAACCATACATAAGTAACGTGCTCTTTACTAAAAGGGATAGGAATCCCCCAACTGAGTCTATCTTTAGGCCTAGATATACAGAGGTCATTTAATCGGTTTAGATTCAAAAAACTTAAAACTTCTCCGTAGCGACTAGGAGGTTTTATAAAATCTGGATGTTTTTCTATATAATCTAATAACCAATCCTGATATTTTGATAATCTAAAAAAGTAATTTTTCTCTTTAATCCTTTCCAGAGGTCTTTTACAATCAGGACAGAGATTATCACTATTTGACTCTGTCCAAAAAGTCTCACAAGGTATACAGTACCAACCCTGGTAATCCGAAAGATAAATATCACCTTTTTTAAAAAGTATCTCTAAAACTTTTTCTACAAATTTTACATGTCTGGGTTCAGTGGTGCGAATAAAGTCATCATAGGAAATATTTAATTTCTCCCAAAGTTCCTTAAATTTTAAAACCATCTTATCTACAAATTCTTGAGGAATTAAGTTTAATTCTCTAGCAGCACGCTCGATCTTCTGCCCATGCTCATCTGTACCGGTAAGAAACCAAACATTATGTACTCCTAAAATCCGACGCATATAACGGGCAATTGTATCTGCAGCGATATTAGTATAGGCATGACCAAGATGAGGTTCAGCATTTACATAATATAGAGGTGTGGTAATATAAAATTTTTCCATCTTTTTAGTTACAACTCTAATTCCAGCTGTTTACCATCTTCCAGTTCCACAAGAACTTTTCTTTTAAATACATTCACATTGATAACCTTACCTTTACCGTCTTTAGTATGGATTCTCTCGCCCTCTTTGGGTAATCCCTTAGAAAGGCTCTTATATACAGAGTATTCGTAAGCAAGACAACACATCAATCTTCCACAGAGCCCAGATATCTTTGCAGGATTAAGTGGTAAACCCTCCTCTTTAGCCATCTTCATTGTTACTGGCTCAAAATCTTTTAAGAATGTAGCACAGCATAAGTTCCTTCCACAAGGCCCTAATCCTCCTATAAGCTTTGCCTCATCCCTTACTCCAATCTGTCTAAGTTCAATCCTTGCTTTAAAGATTTTAGCCAAATCTTTAAGAAGTTTACGAAAATCAACTCTTCCTTCAGCGGTAAAATAAAAGATGATTTTTTTTCTATCGAAAGAGTATTCTGTATTTACTAATTTCATCTCCAGATTATGTTCAGCAATTTTACGCATACATATCTTTTTTGCATCTTGGGCATCTTTACGATTATATTCAATCTGTTCTAAATCTTTAGCTTGCGCTTTTCTTAAAATTTTACGGATGGTATCTTTAGTTTTAAACTCTTTATCTTTAGACTCAGAGATAACTTCCCCGTAATCTATACCTCTCTCGTATTCTAAGATCACATAATCAGATGGTTTAAGTTCTTCTTCAGAAGAACACATAATTATAGGGCCAGAATCCCTTAAACGGACATCGAATATCTTCTCCATAGTTTAGTCTTTATACCGCTTATAATTAACTTGGGATTAACATTCTTTTCTAAATAAGAGATGCTATCCGAAATGAAATCAATTATATCTTTAACCTCTTCTAAAGAATAGAATTTCATCATCTTAAGGAGGTCATCTTTTCTATCTATGTTTATGAGTTCACTGTAAGGAAAACCTATCTTTATAAAATAAAGGTCCCTGAACCAGCTAATCAGGATATTAAGATTCTCCTTAAGGAGGTTGCGTTTTATATCTTTATCTTCGTAAAAGCCATCGGAGAAAACAAATTCATCTATTATTTTATTTTTCATTCCTAAAATATCGTTATTTTCTTTTATTAATCTTAAAGCCTTACCAAGCCTACCTTCGCAGAAATAAGCTAAATAATGACTTAAATTTCTCTCTAATCTAAATTCTTTTCTTAAAAACTCTTCCAAAATATCTTTAGCTAAAGGGCTGAAACTTATTTTTTGACACCGGGAAAGAACAGTTGAGGGAAGTAAATTTGGTTTTGAGCTAACTAAAATAAACAAACTATCTCCAGAAGGTTCTTCAAGGATCTTTAAGAAAGCGTTTGCTGCTTCTATAGTTAATGTTTCTGCATCATCTATAATAAAGAATTTCTTCTTTGCTTCATAACTTTTTAAATAAACCCTTTCTTTTATATAACGGATCTGATCTATCTTTATAGAACCAGATTCTTCTGGAAAAATACAGAAAACATCGGGATGGATAAACTTCTCTATCCTTATACAGTTTCTGCATACATCACAGCAGTCAAAATCATATTTTCGCTCAAGACAATTAACTACTTTAGCTATAGTTATCGCTACCAATTTTTTTCCAATGCCTGCCTGGCCCCAAAAGAGGTAACTATTTGCTTCCTTCCCTTTTGAAAAAGAAACCTTTAAGGCTTCAATAACTTTAAGATTACCTTTTATATCTTTAAAGGACATAATCTCTTTAAAACTAATTCTCTTATTTTTCTTTGAGTATTTTTAAAGTTCTTATCTACTTTTATAACTTTTATCCTTTCAGGATAAAGTTTAGCTAATTTTAAATAACCCCTTCTTAATCTTTCATGGAAAGAAAATTCTCTTTGCTCAATACGGTCCTTATAACTTCCCAAGCGTCTTAAGCCTGTCTTCACAGGTAAATCTAAAATAATAGTTAAATTTGGTATGATACCTTTACATACAGCTTTTGTCAATCTCTTAATTAAATCTATATCTACACCTAAACCAAACCCCTGATAGGCAAATGTAGAATCGAAGAAACGATCGCAAAGAACAATGTATCCTTTTTTAAGGTAAGGGGAAATTTTCTCTTCTATAAGTTGACTGCGTGAAGCCATATACAGTAAAGTTTCAGTCAATTTACCCATATTTTTGTTTTTAGGATCTAATAGTATCTTCCTTATCTTTTCCCCAATAGAAGTATCTCCTGGCTCTCTGAATTTTACCACTAAAAACCCCTTTCTCTTTAGATAATTAAAAAGTAATTTAATATGGGTACTTTTCCCGCTACCTTCTGGTCCTTCAAAGCTAATAAATAGAGGTACCCTTTTCATATTCTTCTATATAAGGTTCCGTCGTGAGTATCTTCTAAAATAATGCCTTCTTTCCTTAACTCTTCCCTCAACTGGTCCGCTCTTTTAAAATTTTTATTCTTCCTAAAAGTTTCCCTTAATCTAATCTTTTCTAATATCTCATTACTAAAAGGCTCTTTCTTAAATGACAGACCTAAAAGTTCTAAAAATTTTTCAAGGATACCTTTAGCATAGATAATTCTTCTAAGATTATTTTTATAATTAATCATATCTTTATCGATAAAATTTACTATTTTAAATAAACAACCCAAAGCCTTTGCAGTATTGAAATCATCATCCATAGAAGAGATAAACTCATCCTTAAGTTCATCTAAATCTTTAAAATTTATAATCTGTGTCCTATCGTCGTATAAACCTATACTATCTATCCTATCAAATATACTTAAAAGATGATTCCTTGCTCTATTAAATTCATCTAATTTCTCCCAACTGAAATCTATAGGATGAGAATAGTGGGCAGATAGAAAGAAAAGTTTCAATACATCTAAAGGATACCTTTCTTTAACATCCTTTATGCTTACAAAATTACCTAAAGATTTAGCCATCTTCTGTCCTTTAATAGTTAAAAGTCCATGGTGGATCCAATATTTAGCAAACAACTTTCCAGTTAGAGATTCAGATTGGGCAATTTCATTTTCATGATGAGGAAAGATAAGATCGATACCTCCTCCATGTATATCTAAACTTTCCCCTAAATACTTCATTGCCATGGTAGAACACTCAATATGCCAACCAGGTCTTCCCTTACCCCAAGGGCTTTCCCAGAAGGGTTCATTTTCTTTAGAAATCTTCCATAAAGCAAAATCTAAGGGATTTTTTTTCTTCTCATCAGCTTCAATTCGCACACCTTTAATCATTTCTTCTTTTCTCTGATGAGATAACTTTCCATAAGAAGCAAACTTATCTACATTAAAATACACTCCTGTTTCAGTAATATAAGCATAACCTCTCTGGATAAGTCTTTCTATATTTTTAATCATCTCTGAGATATTATCTGTAGCACGGGGTTCAAAATCCGCCCTCTTGATATTTAAAAGGCTTAAATCTTCCTCATACCTATTTAAATATATCTTTACAAGTTCTTGCCAACTTAAATTCAATTCCTGTGAACGTTTAATAATCTTATCATCTATATCAGTGATATTGCGGATAAATTTTACTTTATAACCTCTGAATTCTAAATATCTACGGATAAGGTCAAATACATAGAAACTACGGGCATGTCCAATATGTGATTCATCATAAACCGTTGGACCGCAACTGTACATATTTACTAAGGGAGGAGAAAGTGATATAAATTCCTCTTTTTTTCTTGTAAGGGAATTATAGATGTATACAGCCATAAACTATTTTATCTTCTTTTCTAACTCCTCAATTTTATTTTTTAGCTCTTCAATCATTGTCATTATAGGATCCAAGATATGAATATGGTCCAAACTCAGTTCAATTTTTTTACCATCCTGCCTAGTTAATCTGGCAGGGACTCCTACTACCGTAGAATTATCAGGAACATCCTTTATCACTACTGCATTTGCACCGATATAGGAATTATCTCCAACAGTGATGTTTCCTAAAACCTTTGCTCCTGCCCCAATTACTACATTATTGCCTATCGTAGGATGTCTTTTACCTTTTTGTAACCCTGTTCCACCTAAAGTTACTCCTTGATAGATAAGGACATTATCCCCTACAATTGCGGTTTCCCCAATCACTACTCCCATACCGTGGTCTATAAATATACCTCTGCCTAATTTTGCTCCAGGATGTATTTCAATACCGGTAAGATGGCGATTTATCTGACTGAGGAGGCGTGCAAAAAAGAACAATTTTATCCTATAGAAGAAATGAGCAAAACGATGAAGAATAATTGCATGTAAACCTTGATATAAAAGGACGACTTCTAAAAAACTTCTTACCGCAGGATCTTTCTTCTGAGCTGCCTTTATCTCCGGATAGAAAAAGATACTAATTAGAATTATCTTTAAAACAATTATAGTTAAAATTATTCCCAATATATATATTATTAACATTATCCGCTCCTTTCTTTAATTAAAGCAACTGCCCAGCAAGCGATCGCTTCTTTCCTTCCTATTTCAGTTAACCCTTCAGAGGTTTTTGCTTTTATATTTATTCTATCAAGAGATATTTCTAAAATTTCAGAAATTTTTTTCTGTATCTGTAATTTAAAAGGACCTAGATGTGGCTCTTGAGCAATTATTACTGTATCGATATAGGTGATTTCAAAATTTTCCTCTTTAACCCATTCCTTCACTTTAGAAAGCAAATAGCTACTTTGGATACCTTGATATTGAGGTTCATAGTCTGGAAAGTGTTCTCCTAAATCCCCTTTATGAAGTGCACCTAAAAGTGCATCGCAGATAGCATGGATGAGTGCATCTCCATCGGAATGGCCTAAAAGTCCCCTACTATAAGGGATCTCTATTCCACCTAAGATAAGTTTTCTCCCTTCAATTAAAGGATGGATATCGTAGCCTAATCCTACTTTATATTCCATATATTTTTTTTAATCTTAATATATACTTAGCTAAAACTAAGTCTTGAGGATAGGTGATCTTTATATTAAAATAAGAACCTTCTACTACTGCTATTTTATACCCTAACTTTTCTAAAAGAACTGCATCATCAGTAAAGGAGCGATCCTTAAATCTGCGATGAGCTTCCAAAATCAGTTCCTTTTTAAATACCTGTGGTGTCTGTATCTGCCAGAGCTTATCTCTCTTTACAGTACGTTCAATGAACAATCTATTTTTATTTTCTTTTATCCTTTTAACTGTAGAATCTATAGGTATGCCTAAAACTGCACCTTCGCCTTTTTTTGCTTCCTGGATAACCTTGGAGATAAGTTTTAAATTTATAAATGGTCTTACCCCATCGTGGATTAAAACCCATTCTGAATCATAACTTAGATTTATAAGAGCTCTCCTTACAGATTCCTGTCTTGTTAGACCTCCTTTTATAACTGCCTTTACCTTTTTAAAATTAAAAGATTTTATCTTTTCTTTAAATAATTCCTCATAATCTGAAGGAACTACAACTACTATTTCGTCAATCTGGGGATGAATATCTATAACCTCTAATGTATAAATAATTATGGGCTTATTATCTATCTTAAGAAGTGCTTTGGGAATTCTCTTACCTAATCTTAAACCATAACCACCTGCGGGAATTACTGCACTTATAAAAGACATCTTTTATCTTTCCAATTTAGTAAAAATCATCTTCCCTGCCTGTGTTTGCAAAACAGATGTTACTACTACTTTTACCTCTTGTCCAATCAATCTATAAGCATCCTCTACTACGACCATCGTTCCATCCTCTAGATAGCCTACTGCCTGATTGTATTCTTTACCTTCTCTGATCAACCTTACCTGCATAGTCTCACCTGGAAAAACAACTGGTTTTAAGGCATTAGCTAATTCATTAATATTTAAAACCTTTACACCCTGCAAGGTAGCGATCCTATTTAGATTAAAGTCAACAGTAAGTATCTTTGCATCTAAAAGTTTGGCTAATTTTATCAACTTCGCATCTACCTCAGTTATCTGTGGGAAGTCTTCCTCATGGATACTGATACTTACACCCATCTCTTGCTGTAAATTATGTAAAATCTCCAATCCCCTTCTTCCCCTCTGTCGTTTTATAGGATCGGTAGAATCAGCAATCTGCTGAAGTTCTTTTAAAACAAAACGCGGTATAATCATTCTGGCTTCCAAAAAACCGGTTTTATATATATCATGGATCCTTCCATCTATAATTATACTGGTATCAAGTAAAATTATCTCCTCTGTTTCCTTCTCTCTACGCAGGCGCACATAGGGGATGATAATATTAAACTCATCTTTACCCCTTAAACCAATCACAAAACCCAAATAACAAAATATCAAAGTCAAAGTAAGTTTTAGCAGAGAAAGGATTGAAATATTTAAAGGAAGTAAATTAAAGGCATCAGAGATTAACTTTGCCATAATTAAACCTAGGATCAAACCGAATACAGAGCTAGAAAGACCACGCAAAGAAACCTTCTTCATCCCCATTTCAAAAAGGATAATTACCGTTCCTACAAATATCCCTATTATAATGGATAAAAGAGGGCTAAAGAAAACATCTAATGTCCGATAACTTATAAAGGCACATCCTAAAATAAATAATGTCCTTACAAAAAATAAAGCCATATTTAAACCTCCTTATTTTATTAAGAGAAAAGTATGGAGAAAGTCTCTTTAAGGTTATCTACACCGATAAGCTCTATCTTTCCTTTATAATCTAAATTTCTTAGGTTATTTTTAGGTAAAATTGCTATTTTAAAACCTAACTTTTCTGCTTCCTTTATCCTTATAGTTGGCTGAATAATACTCCTTACCTCTCCTCCCAAACCAATCTCACCTAAAATCAATCCATCCTTAATTAAGAATCTATCTTTATAAGCTGAACTTATCGCCATAGCTACCGCTAAATCGCAGGCAGGATCTTCTATCTTTATGCCTCCCACCACATTTACAAAAACATCTTCATTCTCTAAAACTAAACCCAATCTTTTTTCCAAAACTGCCAAAATAAGACCTAAACGGTTATAATCAAATCCTTGCGTTCTTCTACGCGCATAACCAAAACTAGATTTAGATACCAATGCCTGGATCTCTACTAGAATTGGTCTGGTTCCTTCTAAGATACTTGAGACAGTAGAACCTGAAATTCCTTTTGGTCTTTCTGAGAGAAAAAGTGCTGAAGGGTTTTTTACCTCTTTTAAACCAAAGGAAGTCATCTCAAATACGCCGATCTCATTGGTAGAACCAAAACGATTTTTAACTGCTCTTAAAATTCTATACAGAGCAAATCTATCTCCTTCAAAATAAAGAACAGTATCTACAATATGCTCCAAAACTTTTGGTCCAGCAATACTTCCCTCTTTAGTTACATGACCAATAATAAACATTACGATACCATTTGATTTAGCTAACTGTGCTAAGATACCCGCGCATTCTCTTACCTGACTTACACTTCCTGGAGAAGAACTCACCGATGGTTCAAAGATAACTTGGATAGAATCAATGATTACCATATTAGGTGCTATCTTTTTAATATACTCTAGGATAAGAGATAAATCTGTCTGACTTACAATATAGAGATTATCTTTAATTTTCTCCTGGATCAATCTATCCGCACGCAAACGGGTCTGAGCTACAGATTCTTCTCCACTTATATAAAGCACCTTATAACCTGCTTTAGCTAAAGAATTAGATATCTGTAAAGACAAGGTAGATTTACCTATACCAGGGTCCCCTCCTAAAAGGATTACCGAACCTTCTACTAAACCTCCCCCTAAAACCCTATCGAGTTCTTCTATATCTGTCTTTATCCTTAATCTCTGTTTAACTTCTACCTCCTTCAAAAGTACAGGTTCATCTTTATATAGAGAAACTCTTTCCTTTGTCTTTTTAGCAGGAGGACTGTAGTCTTCCTCTACAAAGGAATTCCAGATATTACAATCAGGACATCTACCCAACCAGCGTGGAGATTGATAACCGCAATTCTGACAGGTAAATATCTTCTTTGTTTTCATAAACTATCTTCTCTTCTCTTTTGGACGATAGAGGAGTTTCCAAGGATGAAGTCTAATTTCATTACTTAATGTTTCTAAATTACTAATTATATTCTCTATCTTTTTATAGAGACTATCTTCATAGATTAAATTTGCTAAACTTCCCTCCCTATTCTTTAATTTTAAGATTATCGCTTCTAAATCTGAAATTAACTCCTTTGCTAACAGGCCCAATTCATGCATAGCAATGGGGTCGTTCCCTTTAATACAAGCATGAGGCTTTAGAAAAGAAGCATTATTTTTCCCCGGCATAATCTCAATATACTTTTCTCCTAAAAGACCTAAAGTATTTACCCACACACTAACATCACTAGGTATCTTTACAGAATTCTTTATCCAACAGGAAACCCTCACTTTACTTTCTTTAGATTCATCGGATTCAATTATCTCTATTGCTCTTACCTCTCCTACATCTACCCCTCTGAATCTCACCGGAGCACCTAACTTTACCCCATTTAAGAAACCAAAATCTACATTTACGATATAACCTCTTTGCCAAATTTTGAAATCTCCTATAGAAAATACAAAAATTGCTAAAATAAATATACCTAAAAATACAAAGATACCTAATTTAAATTCTAATTTTTTTTCATCAATCATAATTTATACCTGTAATTGGACCAGAAGATAACCCATGAATAAATTGATATACAAAAGGGTTATCTGTATTTTGAATATCTTGGGGGATGCCTTCAGCAATTATCTTTCCCTCATAGAGCATAGCGATCCTATCAGCAATTTTAAAAGCGGTCTTCATATCATGGGTGACGACTACAGAGGTAACTTTTAATCGATCGTGTAAATTTTTAATTAAATTAATTATGCTATCTGCAGTGATTGGATCCAATCCCGTGGTAGGTTCATCGTAAAGTATAATCTTTGGTTTCATACAAACTGCTCTGGCGATAGCAACTCTCTTCTTCATACCGCCGCTTAACTCATGCGGCATAAGCTCTTCTATACCTTCCAACTCCACCAAATTTAAAGCTTCTTTTACAGCTCTTAAAATCTCCTGATCAGTTAAGTGGTAATGTTCTCTTAAAACAAAACCTACATTCTCTGATACTGTTAAAGAATCAAAGAGAGCTGAAGACTGAAATACCATCGCCATATTCATTCTCAAAGGATTCAATTCTTTCTCAGAAAGTTCAGTAATATCCCTATCTTCAATAAAGATTCTACCGCTATCTGGTTTAAGAATCCCAATAAGATGTTTTAAAAGAACGCTTTTACCACAACCGGAACGTCCAATCACAACCTTAGTTTCTCCCTTTTCTATCTTAAGAGATAGTCTATCCAATACCAATTTAGAATTGAAGGATTTGGTTATCTGATCAATTAAAATCATATCTTTTTAAGGGAATACAAAATAAAAAATTGCTGTAAATATACAATCTGCAGTAATTATAAGGATGAAACTGGCTACTACAGAATTGCGTGTTGCTTTACCTACGCCTTCCGCTCCTCCTTCTACTCTGAATCCTTCTAAACAAGAAACCAAAGCGATAATCATTCCAAAGAATAGTGCCTTAATTAAACCACTAAACAGATCCTTAAATCTTAGAGCCTCAAAAGTGATGTTTATATACATAGTAGAGGAGATAGATAATTTATAGACGCAGATAAGATATCCTCCAATTATTCCAATGATATTCGCATATAAGGTTAGAACCGGTAACATAAAGCTAAGTGCTAAAAAACGTGGAACAACTAAATAATGCACTGGATTTACTGCTAGAGACTTTAAAGCATCTATCTGTTCTGTAACTAACATAGATCCAATCTCAGCAGTAATTGCTGCCCCACTCCTTCCTGCTACAATCAATGCGGTAATTACTGGACCTAATTCTCTCACTACAGAAAGGGCAACGATAGAGGCAATGTACATCTCAGAACCTAACCTCTGCATCTGAACCGCAGTCTGTAAGGCTAAAATTATCCCGATAAATAAAGAAATCAAAGAAACGATAGGTAAGCTTTTAATAACAGTCTTTTCTATCTGTTCTAAAATAATATTTTTTTTAAGGGGGGCATGAAAAATCCAAAAAATATTCTCTAAACCAAGATGAAATAGACTACCTAAAAAATAAAATAGATCTTTAATATTCTTACCTAAAGCTAAAAAATTAAAATTGGGTCTTTTCATTCAAAAACAAGCTCTTCAGCTTTGCGTAAGATCTTTACTTTAGAACCCTCTTTAAATCTACCTGCGATTATCTCTTGAGCTAAAGGATCCTCTATGTATCTTTGGATAGTGCGTTTTAAAGGACGGGCTCCAAATATGGGGTCAAAACCTTTCTCAATTAAAAAATCCTTTGCTTCCCCAGTTAGCTCCAATTCTATCTTCTGTTCTTTCAATCTTTCACAGACGAAATTTATCTCGATATCTACGATCTTTTCTAAATCCTGCTTAGTTAAGGGTCTAAAAACGATAATATCATCTAAACGGTTTAAGAATTCTGGCTTAAATGTCCTCTTTACCTCTTCCAGAAGTTTCTCTTTCATCTCTTGATAAGTAATCTCATCTTTAGGGGCTTTAAAACCTAAAGAGCCTGTCTTACGGATAAGTTCTGCACCTACATTAGAAGTCATAATTACTACTGTATTTCTAAAATCAACTTTTCTTCCAAAACTATCGGTAAGCCGACCGTCTTCTAATATCTGAAGAAGCAAATTAAATACATCAGGATGGGCTTTCTCTATTTCATCTAAAAGAACTACCGCATAAGGTCTGCGCCTGATCCTTTCAGTAAGTTGACCTCCCTCTTCATAGCCTACATAACCTGGCGGAGCTCCAATCAGTCTTGAGACATTAAATTTCTCCATATATTCTGACATATCTAATTGCACTAAAGCATCTTCATCACCAAAGAGGAACTCTGCTAAAGCTCTTGCCAGAAGCGTCTTTCCTACACCTGTAGGCCCTAAAAAGACAAAAGAACCGATCGGTCTGCGAGGGTCCTTTATCCCTGCACGGGAACGTCTTATAGCTTGAGCTATTGCTCTGATTGCCTCCTCCTGACCTACTACCCTTTTGTGAATTTCATCTTCAATCTTTAATAGCTTTTCTGATTCTTTTTCTTCCAAACGGAAAAGAGGTATTCCTGTCCACTGAGAAACAATTTTAGCAATATCTTCAGCAGTAATTTCTGGATGCAATTTAGATTTAGTTTCTTCCCAATTCCGATTTAAAAGGTCCAATTCATGTCGAGCTTGTCTCTCCTGATCCCTTAATTGAGCTGCCTTCTCAAAATCTTGACTCTTTATATATTTTTCTTTTTCTTTTCTTAAATTTTCAATCTTTTCCTCAAGCTCTTTTATCTGGGGAGGAACTACTAAAACATTCAAGCGTGCACGTGAACCTGCCTCATCGATTAAATCAATAGCTTTATCAGGTAAAAACCTTCCACTTATATAACGATCGGAGAGTTTAGCTGCTGCCTCCAAAGCCTCCTCTTTATAGATAACTTTATGGTGGGATTCATACTTCTCTTTTAAACCTTTCAATATTTCAATCGTCTGCTCTACAGAGGGAGGCTCAACCATAATAGTTTGAAATCTACGTTCTAAGGCAGCATCCTTTTCAATATACTTTCTGTATTCATCAAGGGTAGTAGCTCCGATACATTGTATTTCTCCTCTAGAGAGAGCGGGTTTTAAAATATTAGAAGCATCGATTGCTCCTTCAGCAGCACCTGCACCTACTAAAGTATGTAACTCATCAATAAAGATTATTATATCATGAGAACGCTTTATCTCTTCCATCACTGCTTTAATCCTCTCTTCAAATTGTCCACGGTATTTTGTCCCTGCCACCATCAAAGCTAAATCTAAAATTACAATCCGTTTATTCCTTAAAACCTCAGGAACATTTCCTGCTACAATTGCCTGAGCTAATCCTTCTACGATGGCAGTCTTTCCTACGCCTGCCTCCCCTAATAACACAGGATTATTTTTTGTTCTTCTACTTAAAATCTGAATTACCCTTTCAATTTCATTCTTTCTGTCAATTACAGGATCAAGTTTTCCTTCCCTTGCCAAAGCAGTTAGGTCCCTACCAAAAGCATCCAAAGCTGGTGTTTTGGTTTTGGTTTGAGTTTGACCAAAGCCAGGCAAAGCAGAACCCAGCAAATTCATTACTTCGTTCCTTACCGTTTCTAAATCCAAACCTAAATTTAAGAGAACTTGACTAGCTACCCCTTCTCCTTCACGGATAAGTCCTAAAAGGATATGCTCTGTTCCGATATAGTTATGCCCTAAAGCACGCGCTTCTTCAGCTGCTAATTCTAAGGCTTTTTTAGCTCGAGGGGTAAAAGGGATATCTCCTAAAATCTGTGTAGCTGGTCCAGGTTGAACAAGTTTTTCTACCTCTAAACGTATATTCTGTAAATTCAGTCCTAATTTCTGTAGCACTGCTGCTGCTACCCCTTCTCCTTCACGGATAAGTCCTAAAAGGATATGCTCTGTTCCGATATAATCGTGGTTAAAACGTCTAGCTTCTTCCTTAGCTAAAATGATCACTTTTCGAGCCCGTTCGGTAAATCTATTAAACATAATCTCTACCCCCTTATTATTTTACATCTTGCAAGCGGTTGCGAATTATCTCTGCACGCTTAAGATCTCTTTCCTGTGTAGAGAGCCTTTTATTTTCTATCTTCTGTAGATGCGCGGGTTGAGTTATAAGAAAAAGCTCATTTATTACACTTCTATCTATACCTTTGATTATCTTTAGATCTACTCCCAATCTAACCATAGAAAGTAAGTCTATCGTTTCTTGACTAGAAATAATAAAGGCGTTCTTTAAGATACCGAAACTCCTCCAGATTTTATCTTCTAACATTGCCCTCTGATTTGTAAGGAGATTTTGGCGGGTCTGTTCTTCCTGTTCTATCACCTGTTTTATAAGAGCATTGATGTTGGAGATAACTTCCTCTTCATTATGGCCTAAAGAAACCTGATTAGATACCTGAAAGAAATTACCGCTTGCCTCAGTTCCTTCTCCATAAAGACCACGGGTTGTAAAACTAAGTTTAGCAATAGCAGCAAGTATCCGATTTATCTGACGGCTCATTACTAAAGCAGGTAGATGCAACATCACTGAACCACGTAAACCTGTTCCTGTATTGGTAGGACAACTGGTAAGATAACCCCATTCTGGATAGAAAGCAAAATCTAAATGTTCTGATAATAGATCATCTATGCGATTAATAATGTTCCAGGCTTCAAAAAGATTAAAACCCGATTGCATAACCTGAAGCCTTAAATGATCTTCCTCATTTACCATAATAGAAATCACCTCTGTTGTATCCAGAACCAATCCTTTATAATTATCAGAACGTGCATGTTCATAGGACATAAGATGTCTTTCGATAAGAAACTGTTTATCTAAAGAATCTAACTGGTGCAATTCGATAAAAAGACAATTCTTAAGATAATCTACTTTTTGGATTGCTAATTTTACCAGTTCTAGTACCTCCTGTGCCTGTTTTCTATTTAGACGATGGGGAAAAGGAATATTAGCTAAATTTCTAGCTAAACGGATCCTACTAGAAATAACAATATCTGAATACGGGCCTGTCCCTTTTAACCATTCACTTGTATGATGGATTAGATCATCTAACTTCATTCTTTATTTTGTTTTTTCTCCAATTCTCTGATCTGATCACGGATCCTGGCTGCTTCTTCAAATTCCTCTGCTTCTATTGCTTTCTGAAGCTTATGTCTTAACTCCTCTAACTCTGATTTCTTTGAAAATTTGCGAGCAGTTAACTTTACAGGAGCTTTACCTAAGTGTCGCGTTGAACCATGAATCCTCTTTAAAAGAGAAACTAAATATCTCTTGAAAGTATTATAGCATTCAGAACAACCGAGTCTACCTATCTTTTTGAAATCTTCATAAGAGAGTTGACAGTTAGGACATTTAAGTTTTACCGTTTCTTTTTCCTCTAAACCTTTTCCAAATTCAGCCAGTCCTGCTAAAAGATCCGCTAAACCAAACTGCTGTTCCATCTCAATACTCTTCTTGCGTGCGCACTCTTCACAGAGATGAAGTTCCGTAACTTGGTTATCAATTATCTCCGTAAGATGGACAGTTGCCTGATTTTTATTACATAAATCACATAACATCTTAGTACCTTACTCCTTCTGTACGGGTCATTTTTTTAAATTCCTTCATTAACTTAAGGGTTATCTTTCCTGGTCTTCCATCACCGATTAGTCTTCCATCAACCTTTACTACAGGTACAATTTCTGCAGCGGTACCAGTGAGGAAGCACTCATCGCTTATATATAACTCGTGACGGGTAAGTACATGTTCATGTACAGGAATTTTATTTTTCTTAGCAATCTCTAATACCGTATCGCGTGTTATTCCTCTTAAAGTCCCCATACATTGAGGGGGAGTGTAAAGTTGATTGTTCTTTACAAGAAATATATTGTCTCCTGTACATTCAGCAATATAACCTAAAGAATCTAACATAATTGCTTCTTCATAACCAGCATTTATTGCCTCAATTTTAGCTAAGATATTATTAAGATAATTTAATGATTTTATCTGAGGATTTAATGCTTCAGGAAGATTCCTTATTGTAGGTACAGTAATTATAGACATCCCTTCTTTATATAATCTTGCAGGATATAATACAATCTTATCAGCAATTATAATTACAGTTGATTTCCCCTCACATTTACGGGGGTCTAACCCTAAATCCCCTTCTCCCCTTGTAACTATTAAACGGATATAGGCATCATCTAAATTATTTATTTTTAAAGTCTGGATTACTGCTTTAATCAATTCTTCTTTACTTAAAGGGATCTTAAGCATAATAGAATGGGCAGATTCAAATAATCTCTGGATATGCTCTTTTAACTTAAACACTAAACGGTTATAACTACGTATACCCTCAAATACACCGTCGCCGTATAAGAGACCATGATCAAAGACAGAAATCTTTGCATCCTTTTTATCATAAAATTTACCGTTTATATATACTTTCATAACCTCTCCTTTTTAATGTAGGAATCCATCCCTTAGATATAAAATTTCATCAGCTATCCCTGCTAGTTCCTGATTATGGGTTACCAAAACAACACTCATATTATTCTTGATCTGTAAATCCTTAATCAAAAAGATTACTTCTTTAGCTGTCTGAGAATCTAAATTACCAGTAGGTTCATCACAGAAAAGTATCTTAGGGGTATTAATTAAACTGCGACATATAGCTACCCTCTGCTGTTCACCCCCAGATAATTGATTAGGAAAACATCTCTTTTTATCCTTTAACCCTACTTTATCTAAAAGTTCTTCAGCTCTTAATCTTATCTCTTTTAAATTTTTATTATCTGAATTAACCATTGCAGGCAAAAGAACATTCTCTAAAACTGTAAACTCTGCCAAAAGATGGTAGAATTGAAAAACAAAACCGAATCTCTTATTCCTTACCTGGCTTAATTCAAAATCACTTAGCTTATAAATATCGAAATCTTCTAAAATTACCCTTCCCTCTGTTGGTTCATCTAAGCCTCCTAAGAGATTTAATAGTGTAGATTTACCAGAACCTGAAGGGCCAACGATTGCAATCATTTTAGCTTCGGGGATATCTAAATTTATCCCTTTTAATACATGTAGGGATTTACCTGCATTATTATAAACTTTATGAATATTCTCAGCTCTTAAAATCATTACTCATACCTTAGTGCCTCAGCGGGCTTCAGTTTTGAAGCCTTAGAAGCAGGATAAACTGTAGAGAAAAGACTTATCAAAAAAGATGCTACCAGAATCAAAACAATATCTGGCCAAAAAACCACCTTTACAGGGAGATATTCAATGTAGTAGATATCCTGAGGAAGTTTTATAAATTGATATTTCTTTAAGAAGAAGCAGATTAACAACCCCGCCAAACAACCAAAAAATATACCAACTAAACCGATAAGTAGACCCTCTAAAGTAAAAATCTTCTTTATAGAATTTTTATTTAAACCTATAGCCCTTAAAATTCCAATATCCTTTGTCTTCTCTACCACCATAACTGTCAGAGTACTAATAATATTGAATGCGGCTACTAAAACAATAAGGGTAAGTATTATAAACATAGTGATCTTTTCGAGTTTTAAAGCGGAAAAAAAATTTTTATTTACCTCTTCCCAAGTCCTTACATTATATTCAAAACCCAAAGCTTTCTCTATTACTTTTTTTAACTTAGAAGCCAAAAACGGATTAGCTAATCTTAAAGAGATAGCATTTGCTTCATCTTTTTTGAGTCCAAAAAGTTGCTGTGCTCTTTCAAGATTCACAATTACAAGATTAGTATCATAATCATAAATACCAGAATAGAATATCGCTTTTACCTTAAAAGGAAAACTAGATGAATTAAAAGGTGTATAAAGTAATAATTCATCTTTTATTTTTAAGCCTAAAAGTTGCGCTAATTGGTTTCCAATAATAACTTCTTCAGAATCCAATGTCTTTAGGTCTTTTTTGATATAATCTGATATACATGAGACATTTCTCTCCTTTTCTAGATCTATACCTTTGAGAGAAAGGGCAAATACAGATTTATCCTTCACTAATAAAACTTGCCCAAATACTTGGGGACTTATACCTTTTATCTCTTTTATATTCTCCAAATTTTTTAATACTGAATAATAATTTATGACTCCCTGCCAATGGGTAATATTTATATGAGAGATATTGCCGATGATTTTGTTTTTAAGTTCTTGATCGAATCCGCTCATTACCGAGATAACTACAATTAAAGCCATCACCCCTACCGCTACCCCTAATATAGAAACAACACTGATAAGCCAGATGAATTTTTCTTTCCTTTTAGTTAAAAGATACCTTCTGCTAATAAATAGTTCTAACCACATATACCTTTAAGGTTTTAAAAGTGGAAAAAGGATTACATCTTTTATAGAAGCTTGGTCCAAAAATATCATCGCTAATCTATCGATCCCTATACCTAACCCCCCTGCAGGAGGCATACCGTATTCAAGAGATAGTAAGAAATCCTCATCTATAATCTTTACTCCCTCAGCTAATATATTTAACTCTTCCTCAAAACGCTGTCTCTGCTCTATAGGGTCATTTAATTCTGAGTAGGCATTTGCTACCTCTATCCCTCCTATAAAAAGCTCAAACCTTTCCGAAAGAAGAGGATTTTCTTTCTTACGTTTAGCTAAAGGACACAGTACCGTGTATAGGTCTGTTACAAATACTGGATGCATAGATTCTGGTTCTATAAGATCAGCGATAAGATTAATGATAAATGAACGGGAAAGATTATCTAAAACCTTAATACCTTTATCCTTCAATTTCTTAATCCAAGTATCTAAACTATCCTGTGGTTTTATGCCATACCTTTCCTCTAACAATTGACT
>JAMWCN010000065.1 GCA_023819505.1 Candidatus Omnitrophota bacterium
GATTATTTGAATTGGGGACAGTTTACCGCAATGAGAAAGCAGGTGTCTTACATGGTCTTCTACGTGTAAAAGGATTTACTCAAGACGATGCTCATATATTCTGTCTTCCCGAACAATTAAAAGGAGAGATAGATTCCATAATTGATTTTGTAATTGAAGTGATGCGGATATTTGGTTTTGAGGATTTGGAGATGGAATTAAGTACAAGACCATCTAAGTATATCGGTTCAGATAAAGATTGGAAGCAGGCAACCCAAATACTGGAAGAGGTACTTAAAGAAAAAGCTTTTAATTATAAAATAAATCCAGGAGAGGGTGCTTTCTATGGGCCAAAGATCGATATCAAATTAAAGGATGCATTAAAGCGTAAGTGGCAGGCAGCTACGATACAGTGTGATTTCAATCTACCTTCCAGATTTAAGCTTAGCTATATTGATGAGAAAGGTAAAAAGAAACAACCGGTGATGCTGCATCGGGTAATTTTAGGAAGCTTGGAGAGATTCTTAGGCGTTCTTTTAGAGCATTATGCAGGAAATCTTCCCCTTTGGTTAGCTCCTTTACAGGTGATAATTATTCCAGTAAAAGAGGATTTCTTTCCCTATGCTTCAGAAATAAAAGAAATCTTAGAAAGAGAGTCTATCCGTTGTCAGATAGATAACCGTAGCCAAACTCTAAATAAAAGGATCCGTGATGCAGAAATAGAAAAGATCCCTTATATCCTGGTTATAGGAGAAAAAGAGAAGAAAAATTCAACTTTAACAGTAAGGAGGAGACATCAGACCAGCTTGGAGGAAAAGCCAATCAAAGAATTTTTATTAAAGTTAAAAGAAGAGATAGAAAAAAAATTTATATTTTAGAAAGGGGGTGGTTAAAATAAAAAGGTTTATCAGGATAAATGAAAAGATCTCTGCCCCACAGGTAAGACTTATCGGACCAAAAGGAGAGCAGTTAGGGATTGTTTCTTTGGAGAAGGCAAAGGAGATTGCCAACCAATACGATTTAGATTTAGTGGAGGTCGCTCCTACAGCAGATCCGCCTGTTTGCAGGATTATAGATTTTAGTAAATTTAAATACGATCAAGAAAAGAAGGAAAGGTTAGCCAAAAAGCATCAACATAAAGTTCATATAAAAGAGATTCATCTACAGCCAAATATTGATGAACATGATTACCAGATAAAATTGAAACAGATAATAGGTTTTCTTAATAAAAAAGATAAGATAAAGATAAACCTTTTCTTCCGAGGTAGACAACTGGAACATATCGATTTAGGTAAAAAACTTATTGAAAGGATTATCCTTGATACTCAAGAATTTGCTCAGGTAGAGAAAGAGCCGACTTTGGAAGGAAAGGTAATGAGTATGATTATTGTTCCTAAATAAAAATATGAGCCTTAAGACATCCAAATCTATAGCGAAGAGATTTAAATTCACCACTACGGGAAAAATAAAGTATTATTCTGCGGGTAAAAGCCATCTTCTTTCTAAAAAGAGTTCCAAGAGGAAAAGGTTTTTACGAAAAGAGGATTTTTTAAAAAGTAAAAAAGTAAAAAGAACGATAAGGAGGCTACTTCCCTATGGTTAAGGTAAAGTTAGCAGTAAAAAGGCATAGAAGAAAAAAGAAACTCCTAAAACAGGCAGAGGGTTTCTGGGGTGATCGTTCAAAACAGTACCAGCAAGCACGTCGTACTTTAGCAAGAGCTTATGTCTTTTCCTATAGGGACCGTAAAGCAAAAAAAAGAGCTTTTCGCAAGCTCTGGATCGCTCGCATAAATGCTGCTTGCAGAGCCAAGGGTATAAGTTATAATAGATTTATTGCAGGGCTAAAGAAAGCAAATGTTTCTTTAAATAGAAAGATGCTTGCAGATTTAGCCTTAAATGATGAGCAGACATTTAATAAGTTAGTAGAGCTTGCTAAAAGCTAAATTAAAAAATGTATATAATAATTGTGGGTTGTGGCAGGGTTGGTTCAGAATTAGCAAATCTTCTCTCTCAGGAAGGTCACAATGTAGTAGTCATTGATAGGAATCCGCAAGCTTTTTTGCGTTTAGGTGCAACCTTCAATGGTTTGACTTTAGTAGGAAATGGTTTTGATTTAGAACTTCTAAGAGAAGCAGGAATAGAAAAAGCAGATGCATTCTGCGCTCTTACCAACGGAGACAATACAAATCTTGTCTGTGCACAGGTTGCCAAAAAAATTTTTAAGGTTCCTAAGGTGATTGCAAGGGTATATGATCCTGCACGTGCGCATATCTATCATCTTTTAGGTTTGGATGTAATCAGTGGAACTTTACTCTTTGCTTCTATGATCCGTGACAAAATTATTGAGACTAAGTTCTCCAGTTATCTTATTGAGAGTAAAGATGTAGGTGTTTTGGAGATAGAAATTAATCAAGGGTTAGAAGGTAAAAAAGTGAAAGATATAAATATAGAAGAGGAACTTATGGTAGTAGCGATAAAGAAGATGAGTGGCGTAGTTCTTCCTAAAGAGGAAATGGTTTTGGAAAAAGGAGATATCGTTTTAGCATTAGTAAAGACAGAAAAACTTGCCCATATAAAAGAAAAATTTAAAATATAAAATGTATATTATTATTGTAGGAGCTGGAAAAGTAGGTTATTTTTTAGCTAAACATCTCTATCAGGATGGTCATACAGTAGTTTTGGTAGAGAAGGATAAATCTTTATGCCAACAATTAGCGCATGAATTAGAATTACTTATTATAAATGGTGATGGTTGCGATCCACATTATTTAGAGGAGGCGGGTATATCTAGGGCGGATGTGGTAGCAGCGGTTACTGGAGATGATGAGGATAATTTAATTATCTGTCAATTAGCTAAAGAGCGCTTCTCAGTAAGAAGGACTGTGGGAAGAGTAAATGATCCTAAGAATGAACACCTCTTTATTGAATTAGGAGTAGATGTTCCTATTGATGCTACTGCTATTTTAGCTAAGATAATTGAGGAGGAAGTCTCCTTTGCTGATTTTGTTTCTCTTTTAAGTTTTAAACGGGGTAAACTCGCTTTGGTACGCGTAGATTTACCAAAAGAGTCTCCGATTATTAATAAGGCAATAAAGGATATAATTTTACCTCAAGATTCAGTTATAGTTTCTATCATCCGTGGTCAAGAAGTGATTATCCCTAAAGGGGATACTATTTTAAAAGTAGGGGATGATGTAGTTGCTTTGACCCTTATTGAGAATGAAAAACAACTTCTCACTACTTTGATTGGTAAGATATAATGAAAAAGTTATCTTATATCTTTTTAGGGATTATAGTTGAACTTCTCTATGGATTTTCAATTATGGTATCTTCTTTTATTCTTACCCAAATAATTTTATACTCTAGATGCTTCTAAAACCAACCCCAAAACAGATAAAAAAGATCCTTTATTATTTAGGTAGAATTATTATCATTTTTGGTTTTTTATCTCTTTTACCTTTGCTGGTAAGTGTTATTTTTAGGGAAACAGAGCCTGCCTTTGATTTCATTATCGGTTCAGGGGTGTGTTTTATTTTTGGTTTTATTTTGGTTAGAGTTTTTAAAACTGATGAGGAGTTAAATTGGATAGAGGGGATGTTATTAGTTTCTCTTTCTTGGATAGTAGCGATGTTTTTAGCTTCTATTCCTTTATTTTTAAGTAGACATTACCACTCCTATTTAGATGCCTGCTTTGAGGCGATGTCAGGTCTAGCTACCACTGGTCTTACTTTGATAATAGATTTGGAACACCTCTCTTTTGCCCATAATTTCTGGAGACATCTGCTTATGTTTATTGGAGGTCAAGGTATCGTAATCGTAGCTTTATCTTTTTTAGTAAGGGGCTCTTCAGGTGCTTTTAAAATGTATGTAGGTGAGGCAAGGGGAGAAAAGATTCTACCCAATGTTATCTCTACCAGTCGCTTTATCTGGACAGTAAGTTTTGTCTATCTGTGTTTAGGAACTATTATCTTAGGAATAGTAGGAATAGCTGAAGGCTTAAAACCTTTAAGGAGTTTCTTCCATAGTCTCTGTATATTTATGGCGGGTTTTGATACAGGAGGATTCAGTCTTCATTCCCAGAATATTATTTATTATCATAGTATATTAATTGAAATTATAACTATAAGCTTTATGATTTTAGGAGCGATTAATTTTAAACTCCATTACAGCCTCTGGACAGGTAATTTTAAAGAGATATTTAAAAATATTGAAACAAAGACATTCTTTTTTACTGTCTTGATTTCTTTTTTTATTGTGATATTTGGATTAGCCCAGAGATGTTTTTATCCTAATTTAGTTATTTATTTCCGTAGAGGTTTTTATCAACTTATCTCTGCACATACAGGTACTGGTTTTACTACTTTATATAGTATGAAGGGATGGCCTATCCTATCTATCTTAGGTCTAATAGTTGCTATGGGTTTAGGAGGTGGAAGCTGTTCTACGACTGGAGGGATAAAAGTTTTTAGAATCGGAATTATCTTTAAGGGTTTGTTTCAAGATATAAAGAGGATTTTACTTCCTGAATCAGCAGTATTCTCTGAGAAATTTCACCATACCCAAAAATTAATTTTAGAGGATACGCAGATCCGAGTTTGTCTTCAGATCACTCTCTTTTACATAATTTTGTATTTTATAGGGGCAGTAGTAGGAGTAGCTTTTGGTTATCCCTTTTTAGAATCTCTATTTGAGTCTACATCTGCATCTGCAAATGTGGGCTTATCCTGTGGTATAACTCAACCCCAGATGCCAGCTCTGCTTAAGATAATTTATATAATTCAGATGTGTGTGGGAAGGTTAGAATTTATCTCTATATTTAGTATCTTAGGATTATTATGGGCTATTCTTAAAGGAAGATGAAAAAAATTATCTTTTTTATTTTAATATTTTTTGCATTTATCCTTAAAAATGTAAATGCACAAAACTTAGTCTCGTCTTCTACCCTTATTGAAAAAGCAGAGGAATTCGACGGGAAAGCTGTGGTTTACCGTGGGGAAATTATAGGGGAGATGATGTGCAGAAAAAATGGGTGTTGGTTAAATGTAAATGATGGGAATCTTAGCTTAGGTATTTGGATTCCAAAAGAGCTAAATTTTTCTTTGCGTTACGCTGGTGGATATAAAATAGAAGGAGATAGAATTGAAATAGAAGGTATCTTTCATTATAGTTGTGTTGAACATTTAGGGGAGATGGATATCCATGCCAACAAAATAAGATTAATTAAAGAGGGAAGATTATTAGAAGAAAAAGTAGATATAAAGAAGATAAATTCTGCTATAATTATCTGGGGGTTTCTATGCATAATTTTGATCTCTTCCAAATTGAAAAGAGCTTAGAGCAGGAGATAAAGAGTATAAATTCTCTAAAAGAGTTAGAATCTCTTCGTGTAAAGTATTTAGGAAGGAAAGGTATAATTAACCAGTTAACCTCTAAATTGGCTCTTCTTCCTTTAGAGGAAAGACGCTTACAGGGACAAAGGATAAATCTCTTAAAAGAAAAATTAATCTCTATATTTTCTTCCAAAGAAGACCAACTTAAATTAAGCTCAGAAATAAAACTGGTTCCTGTAGAGGTAGGACTACCAGGTATAATCCAATCTTTAGGTAAAATCCATCCTCTAAATAAAGTAATTGAGGAGATCTGCGATGTTTTTTTGCGGATGGGATTTTCTATAGCAGAGGGACCGGAGATTGAGACTGAATATAATAATTTTACCGGTTTAAATATAGATCTGGAACATCCTTCAAGGGATGTATTTGATACTTTTTATATTGAAGATCAAAATTTAAAATTTAAAAATCAAAATTTACTTCTGCGCAGTCATACCTCTCCTGTCCAGATTAGGGTAATGAAAGAAAGAAAACCACCTTTAGCAGTAATTGTTCCTGGCAAAGTCTATAGACCAGATG
The DNA here is from genome assembly GCA_023819505.1 of Candidatus Omnitrophota bacterium. Classification (GTDB taxonomy): domain Bacteria; phylum Omnitrophota; class Gorgyraeia; order Gygaellales; family JAMWCP01; genus JAMWCN01. Next base: position 5,889 of record JAMWCN010000065.1, read on the forward strand.
CAATAGATGCAAGCCATTCCTTTATGTTTCATCAGATTGAGGGGTTTTTAGTAGATAAAGATGTTAAATTTTCCGATCTAAAGGGAACATTGTATCTTTTTGCCAAAGAGATTTTTGGTAAAGATATAAAGATGCGTTTTCGACCACATTTTTTCCCTTTTACTGAACCTTCAGCAGAGGTGGATATCTCCTGTATCATCTGTAAAGGGAAAGGTTGTTATGTATGTAAGAGGAAAGGATGGTTGGAGATCTTAGGTGCGGGCATGATTCATCCTCAGGTATTTAGGAATGTAGGATATAATCCTATCCATTTAAGTGGTTTTGCTTTTGGTATGGGAATAGAAAGGATCGCTATGCTTAAATATGGGATAGATGATATAAGGTTATTCTTTGAAAATGACTTAAGATTTTTAGAACAGTTTTAAAAAGGAGGTAAAATATGAGAACAAAGACAGTTTTCTTATTTCTGATCTTTCTCTGCTTATACGTATTAGTTTTAGCACAAGAGGAGACTTTAACTATTACTACCTATTATCCTTCTCCGGCAGGAGTTTATAGGGATTTAACTACAGATAATTTAACAGTAAATAGTACAACCTTTACTTACTTCTTACATGTAGGAGACAGCCGTACTTATCTTGAGGGTTTAGATGGGGCAGGTTTTCATTGGATC
>JAMWCN010000066.1 GCA_023819505.1 Candidatus Omnitrophota bacterium
TTAAGAGAGAGATTTCCAGAAGTAGATGAGGGTCTGCTTAACCTGCCGCCAATAAGACTTGAAACAGTGCTTAAAACATGTTATAAAGAAGAAGTCAAAACTGGATACGATGTACCTATATCAGTCCCTTTTAAATATTAATTTTTTCGCTCTTATCCCATTTAAGTAATATAATATTTATCATAAAAAAGGAGATAGAATGTATAAAAAATTAGTGCTTTGGATAATTATTTTTATGTGGATAGGAGTTTGCTTGGCTGAAGATAGCCTTTTGATCGATGATTTTGAAAATCCTATCTTTGGGGGTCCAGAGGGAAGCGTAGATTTTGGCTCAGGAAATGGCTCTGAGATAAAGGTTTTAGCAACTGAAGAGATTAAATATTCAGGAAAACAGGCAATCCGAGTGGATTTTAAGGCAAAAGAAGGCGGTTATATGTGGGTAGCCAGAGGCTTTGATCTGGATGCCAGTAATGCGCGTTGGTTAGTTAATCCTCAGGATATAAACTGGTCGGATTATTATGCTATCTCCTTCTATATGTATGGGACAGATTCCAAAGCAGAGGTAGTTTTGGATATAAAGGATAGTGGTTCTGAGATGCGGAGATTTTTATTCAAGGATGATTTTTCCGGTTGGAAAAGAATTATCTGTCCATTTGATAAATTTTTTGTCCGCACTGACTGGCAGCCAGATTCTTCTGACAGAAACGCTATTTTAGATTTTCCCCTAAAGAGTTATCAATTTGAGATCTTACCTTCCGCAGAAGGAACCCTTTATTTTGATAAAGTAGAATTAGTTAAGAAATAATCCCTCTTTATATATAATTTTTCTTGACAGATAATTTTTATTTTAATATATTATAGTAAAATTTAAATAGTAAAATTTTATTATATTAGATAAAGACATCTCTTTATAAATAACTTTTCCTATAAATGAAGATTACCCCGCTACTAATAGATAATGCTAAAAAATATTCCCATAAATCAGCGCTTATTTTTCAAAATGAACCTATTTCCTTTCTTCAACTAAAAGATAATGCCTTTAAATTAGCGCAGGCACTTTTAAAGTTAGGGCTTAAAAAATCCGATAAGATAGCGATATACCTTCCTAATTGCCCGCAGTATTTCTATAGTTATTTGGCTATTTGGTCTTGTGGGTTTGTGGCAGTTCCTTTAGATTTTATGCTTACCGAAGAGGAGATTGTTTCCTGTTTAAGACATTCAGAGGCAAAGGCAATAATTATGCAGCCCAAACCTAATGTGAGGATAGAAAATATAAAGTTAAATTGCCTTCAATTAAAAGAGATTATCGTTACCAAAGAAAAAATTTCCGGCACCTTGTCATTAATAGAATTAATCCAGAAACAAAGTTCAATTCCTCCTTGTGTAGAGATAAATCCCCAAGATTTGGCAGCTATTTTTTATACCTCCGGTTCCACCGGAAGGCCTAAAGGGGTATTGACTAATTATCTTCAGATAGAAGCTCCTGCAAAGGCGATGTCTTATTTTGTAAACCTTAATGATAATGATATTGCTTTATGCGCCCTTCCCCTTTCGCATTTAGGAGGATTAGTTTTTCTTCAAGGTCTGGTTTATCTGGGTAGTAGCGTAGTTTTAATGGAAAGATTTATTCCCTTAGAGTTTTTAAGGAATATTCAGGAGTATAAAGTAACCTGTTTTTGGTTGGTTCCCCAGATGTATTATGCGATTTTACAGTTAAAGGAATTTGAGACCTTTGATTTTTCCAGTCTGCGTTTTATTACCGTATTTGGGGCTCCGGGTTCTTTTGAACAGATCAAGCGCTTTCATAAATACTGTCCTAATGCCAAACTTTTTCATGGTTGGGGAATGACCGAAACCCAAGGACCGACAATAGTAAGCGGTCCGGATTCAAAAAAAATAGAAAGTATAGGCAGGCCCCTTCCTTGGGTAGAGGTAAAGATATTTGATGAAGATGATAAGGAACTGCCCACAGGTCAAGTAGGAGAGATTGTGATTCGCGGAGAGCAGATCTCTGTAGGATATTATAAAGATCCACAATTAACCCAACAGACCATCCGCAATGGCTGGTTTCATACCGGAGATTTAGGTAGATTTGATGAAGAAGGCGATCTTTATATTGTGGGTAGGATTAAAGAGATGATTAAGGTGGCCGGTCAGATCTGTTTTGAACCAGAGGTTGAAACAGTGATAATGAAACATCCTGAGGTTATAGAGTGCGCGGTAGTTGGAGTGCCTGATAAATTAAGGGGCGAGGTACCCAAGGCATTTGTGGTTTTAAAGGAAGGTTCTAAACTTGGGTTTGAAGATTTAAGAGAATTCTGTCGAAAGCATCTTGCCCATTTTAAGATTCCCCATTATTTTGAGTTTTTAAAAGAATTACCCAAAACGCGCAGTGGAAAAGTTGATAAAACTAAGTTAAGAAATCTTAAATAAGAAGAGATTTTATGTCTGAATTAATGCAAAGACCAGTTCATTTAACTGCCCAACAAATTTTAGAGTCTTTGCAATTTAAGGCAGGAGATTTTGGAGAGATCGCTTTGGTAAGCGGTCAGCCCCAGAGGGCAGAGGCCTGTTTAAATTATTTAGAAAATCCTATTAAAAACTTTACCTTTTTAGGATATACCTTCTGGACAGGATACTATAAAGGTAAAAAAATTACTGTTGGTAATGGTGGATTCTATACTCCGGATTCAGCATTTGTTACTGAGCTTTTATGTACCGGAGGGATAAATGTTTTAATCCGCTTAGGTTCTTGCGGGGCATTGAAAGAAAAGATAGATATTGGCGATTTTATTATAATCGATAAAATAATCCGCGGCGATGGAGCAACACGTTACTATGTGGATGATAGTTTTATCTCTAAGGTAGATAAAGACCTCACTGATAAAATTTATCAGTTCTTCGTAGATAAGAAAGACAAAGAGAATATTTTTAAAGGAGGGGTTTGGACTACGGATGCACTTTTGCGGGAAACAAAGGAGATAGTAAATACCTATATTCAAAAGGAAGCCATCTGTGTAGATATGGTCAGCAGTCCTTTTGTGACCATTGCAAATCTTTATAATAAAAAAACCGCGGTAGTCTTGGCGGTTTCAGATAATCTGATAACCGGTGAATTAGGATTTGTAGATTTTAGATTCTTTTTTGCTCAGGAAAAGATGATTAAAAATATCTTTGAAATAGTAGAGAGATTATGAACAGTATAACCTGGACGAAAGAGGCAGAAGAGACCTTTAAAAAAATACTTGATCATCTGCCACAGTTTCATCGCAGTATTGCCCAACGTCTGGTAAAAGAAAAAGCCGAAATTATTGCTTCTGAGAAAGGCTTAAATGAAGTTTCTAAACAGCAGCTTATTGAGGCATTTTTCGAAGAAGTTCCTCCTGCTTTTAAACAGATGATGGAAAGACTATTCCATCAGTTGGGTATAGAATTTGAATTTAATAGAAAAGAAAAATGAGATTAGCAGTCATTGGCGCAGGAGCAATTGGAAGTTTAGTTGCTGGGTATCTTAAGGAAAAGGACATAGATTTAGTTCTTGTGGCAAAAAAAGAGAACTTAGAAAAAATAAAAAAGGAAGGTTTACATATCGAGGGAATAAGAGGAGATTTTTTAATTTCTAAAATAAATGTAAAGGAGAGATTGGATACAGAGGTACCCTTAGTTATATTAGCCACCAAGATGCAGGATTTAGAAAGAGCAATTTCGGATAATCAAAAATATCTAAAAGATAGTTTTATTTTGACTACTCAAAATGGGATAGGGGCAGAACAGATACTTTCTAAATATATAGATAAAACTAAAATAATTTCCAGTATCGTTATGTTTGGAGCAACCTATTTAGAACCAGCGAAAGTAATCCATAATTTTGAAGGAAGATGGCTATTAGGACAACCTTATGGTAAGGATACAGAGGTATTAAAGAATATAAAATCTATTTTAGAAAAGGGATTCAACGTAGAACTGGTAGAGGATATAATTTCTAAAAAATGGCTCAAAGTCTTTCTTAATGCAAATAACTGTCTTGCTGCTTTAATGGGTAAGAGTATGCAAGAAGTTTTTTCGGATTTAGAAATCTGTGAGATAGCTATTGGGATATGGCAGGAAGGGTTAAAAGTTATAGAGAAGGCAGGAATTGAGCTTTCGGATATTGGAGATTTTTCTAAAGATAAGCTTAGGTCTATAACTTCTTTGCCCATAAAAGAAGCAAGTGTAATTTTTTCTAAGATTATGGTGGGTTTAAGCAAAGAGCCTCTGTATGGTTCAATCTTACAGAGTATAATGAGAAATCGCTCCTCAGAGATAGATTATATTAATGGCGCATTTGTGGAATTAGGGAAAAAAATTAATTTTTATACCCCTTTAAATAAAAAAATTGTAGAGATGGTGCATAAAGTAGAAGAGACAAAAAAATTTTTCAGTAAAGAAGAGGTGATTTTAAAATTAAAAAATCTTATTCCTGCTTATGCGTTCAATAAAGAAACAGTAAATACCCCTTTTCCAAAACTTAAGTTAACTGTAATTAAAGTAGAAGGGGATTGCTATCATGGTTATAAGAAGGATGGGCAGATTATCTTAGAGGATTTTACCCATCCTCCAAAGTATTTCTGTCTGGGTTTAGCACATGTGCTTTTTCCGGTTATCTATGCTTTAAGTTTTGGTGCAAAGTTTCCTTTCCGAGAAAACATGCGTTCTTTAGAGGTTACCTGCCCAGATGGAGGAAAACTTAGTTTTAAGGTAGAGATACTTGATAAAGAAGGTAACATCGAAAATCTCCCTAAAGATAAAGAATATAAAGGACCTCAACCCAAAGAGTTAATTATAGAGGTGGTCAAATCAGATGGAAGTTGTTTCTATGGGTATAAGAAAGGCGATAAATTTGAATTAAAAGGACTAAAGTGTCCTGCGGATTTCTGTGGCGCTGCCTTTCATACTCTTTTTCCAGCTCTCTTTGCTTTAAATTTTGGAGCGAAGTTTTTCTTTATGGATAATCCCAATAGTATAGATACGGTTACCTGTCCGGATGGAGGCAAAGTAATTTTTAAGGTAAGTAGAAAAAATGAGTAAAAGAAGAGTAGTGATTACTGGTTTGGGAGTTATAAGTCCGGCTGGAGAGGATCTGGAGAATTTCTATAATAATCTTATTTCAGGAAGATCTTTTATAAGGTTGGTAGATAATTTTGATGTAAGTCTTTTTAATTCCAAAATCGCTGCCCAAGATTTAGAATTTGATCCTTTAAAGTTTGATATAAAGGATTATCAACGTATGGACCGTTATGTCCAGTTTAGTATTGCGGCAGCAAAGGAGGCAATAAGAGATAGCAGAATAGATTTTAAGGAAATCTCTCCCTATAGAATAGGAGTGGTTTTGGCTAATGCTATCTGCGGGACACGTTTTATGGAAGAAGAATTCTTGTTGGTTACAGATTGGGCAAAACACCCTATTGATCCACGTAAAGGAAGACCGTATTTATATGATGCAGCTATGTTTAATACTCCTTCTATAGAGATTGCTAGTTTTTTTGGTTGTAAAGGGATAAATTGTACCCTCTCTACAGGTTGTACTGCCGGAACAGATGCAATTGGTTTTGCTTTTGAATTAATTAGAGATGGCAAACAAGATTTGATAATTACTGGGGCGGGAGAAGCACCCATTACTCCCATAACCTTTGGTGCTTTTGATGTGATCGGAGCGATCTCTAAATATAATGAGGAGCCTTCAAAGGCCTCAAGACCTTTTGATAGAAGAAGGGATGGATTTGTTATATCAGAAGGAGCAGGGGTTTTAATCTTAGAAGAATTAGAGCATGCGTTAAAGAGAGATGCTAAGATTTATTGCGAAATAATCGGTTATGGCACCAACTGTAATGCTTATCATATGACGGATTTACCTGAGGATGGAGTAGCGATGGCAGATTGTATATTAGATGCTTTAAAAGATGCAGATATCTCTAAGGAATGTATAGATTACATTAATACTCATGGCAGTTCTACTCCTCAGAATGATATTTTTGAGACTAATGCCTATAAGATTGTTTTTGGTGGCCTTGCTTATAAGATACCCATAAGTTCTATAAAATCAATGCTTGGGCATCCTTTGGCGGCCGCAAACGCCATAGAAAGTGTTCTCTGTGCGTTAATTTTTAAAAAAGGAATTTTGCCTCCTACTATTAACTTAGAAGAGCCTGATCCCAAATGTGATTTAGATTATATTCCTGGTAGAGCAAGAGAAAAAAAGGTTGATTATATCTTAAAAACAAGCAGTGGTTTTTCCGGAATTCATTCTGCTTTAATTTTTAAACGTTATTTGTAATTATGGAGCCTGTAGCAATAACCGGACTAGGGATAGTTTCGCCTGCTGGCTTAAAGAAAGAAACTTTCTGGGCAAATCTTAAGAATTGTCGGTCCTTTGTAGAAGAGATAAAAAGATTTGATACTTTATTTTATCCTTCACGTATTGCTGGTCAGATTCATGAACTTGACCGTTATTCTAATTTCCCCAGCCG
>JAMWCN010000067.1 GCA_023819505.1 Candidatus Omnitrophota bacterium
CTAATACCACCAAAAGGGTTATCGCTGTAGTTAACACGGTACGAGATAAGGTTTGGTTTATACTTAAATTTATAAGCTCAATTAAAGAGTATTTCTTAAGGTATCTTACATTCTCCCTCACTCTATCGTATATAACAATTGTATCATTTATAGAATAACCTGCAATAGTAAGTAAAGCGGTTACTGTAAGAAGATCTATGGTTCTATTAGTAAGGACGGTAAAACCTAAAGCTACTAAAACATCGTGAAATAGAGCAATTACCCCTGCTAATGCAAAATTAAGGTGTTTAAATCTAAAGGCGATATAGATAAGTATACCTAAAAGAGAATATAATAAAGCATTTAAAGCTTTTTTCCTTAAATACCCCCCTACCACCGGTCCTACTTTTTCTATCTTTAATATCTCGATCTCTTGATCAGAAAATTTTTTCTTAAAAGATTCAAAGATATCTTTATTCTGAAAGGGTATCTTTATAGAAACTATTTTAGGATCTTCTTTAAATTGTTGAATATAGACATCGCTAAGACCTATTTCCTTTAATGCAGATCTGATATCCTCAATAGATATAATTTTACTGAATTTATATTCTTGAATTTCTCCGCCACTAAAATCGATACCGTAAGCTTGTTTTCCTTTCATAAGATAAGATACCATACTCACGATAATAATAAGAATAGAGATAGTATAAAAAATCTTTCTCTTAGAGATGAAATTGATCTTAGTTTCTTTAAATAAACTTAACATAGCTAAAGATCTGATCAGTTTAAAATAAAGTAAAATCTCCAAAATTGTCCGCGTAACTAAAATACTTGTAAACATGCTGGAAAGCAGACCGATAATTAAAGTCACTGCAAATCCTCTAACTGGACCGGTACCAAATTGAAAAAGAAAAATTGCTGCAATTAGAGTTGTAAGATTAGAATCTAAAATAGCAGTGAAAGCTTTTTGATAACCTAAATTTATAGCGGAAGCGAGAGGTTTTCCAGATCTTAACTCCTCCCTTATCCTCTCATTAATAAGCACATTAGCATCTACCGCCATACCTAAGGAAAGAATAATTCCTGCAATACCGGGAAGAGTTAAAGTAGCATAAGTTTTTGAAAAAAGATACGGCAAAAGCCCCAACCCCCCTAAGATTAATAAAAGATTAAGTAAAAGTGCTATTACAGAAATCAAACCAGAGAGAAGATAATAAGAAATCATAAATAAGAATACTAAGATTAAACCTACGATACCAGCCTGAATCCCCTTTTTAATAGAATCCTTTCCTAAAAGGGGTCCTACCGTCCTCTCCTCTTCTATACGCATAGGAGCAGGAAGGGCTCCTACCCTTAAAACCAAAGCTAAATCTGAAGCTCTTTCAGGAGTAAATTTACCTGTAATTACTGCTTGACCTGAAGGGATCTCCTCTTTAATTACAGGGGCGGATTGTAATTTACCATCCAAAATTATCGCTAAGCGCTTACCGATGTTATTTTTGGTAATCTCAGCGAATTTTTTTGCTCCTTCAGGACTAAACTCTATAGCTACAACTGCCTCTCCAAAGCTACTCTGATCAAATCTTACAAATGCATTCTTTATAGATTCACCTGTCAATAAAGCATCCTTATGTAGTAGAAGTCTTTCTCCATCTTCTTCAGAGATCTTTAGCTCAAAACCTTCAGGGATATTTCCTTGGATAGCAGATTTAAATTTTTCAGAATCATCACTCACTAATTTAAATTCTAAAAGAGCTGTTTTCCCAATAAGCTCGAATGCTCTTTCCCTATCCGTTATTCCAGGAAGTTGAACTAATACTTCATCCTCACCTTGCTGGTGAATCAAAGGCTCCCTTACGCCAAATTCATCAATCCTATTCCTTATCACCTCTACTGCTCGCTCTGCAGCATCTCTCTTTATATCTTCAGATAGGTGGGTGGTATCTATTTTTAAAATGAGATGCATTCCGCCTTTTAGATCTAAACCCAAATTTATCCTCTTCTCTAAAGGGAAAGCAAAATAACTTATCCCCCCACAGATCACTAAAATTATAATTATGCGATAGATAATCTTTCTAGGCATTTTTCTTCTTTACGTAAGCGATACAATCCTTCTCTAACTCTACCTTTACATTATCATCTATCCTTAAGATAACTGTTTTTTCTTTTATATTTACAATCACTCCATGGATACCGGAAGAGGTAACTACTTCATCATTTTTATTTAACTCATCTAACATCTTCTTATGTTGCTTTTCTCTTTCCTTCTGTGGTTTAATAATAAGGAGATAAAAGATTAAAAAGATGATAACTATTGGGAAAAGATTGATTAAAGGATTAACTGTAGGATTTGTAGACATAATTATCCTCCTATTTTTTAGCAAGATTTGCTACTGTCTCAGTTGGTTTTGCTCCCTTTTTGATCCAGTATTGATAACGCTCTTTATTTAGTTTTATTAAGGGAGGATTTTTTGTAGGATCATAAAAACCTATCTCTTCAATAAATTTACCATCTCTTGCCCAACTCGATTCTGCTACCGTGATACGGAAGAAAGGTCTTTTTTTAGGTCTTTTACCAATCCTTCTTAAACGTATCTTTAATGCCATTATTACCTCCTTTTAAAATTTTAGGAAAATCTTAATGCCTCCATAAGTGCCTTTGCCTTATTTATTGATTCCTGATATTCTTTATTAGGTAAAGAATCAGCAACTATACCTGCACCTGCCTGTATATAGGCAAAACCATTTTTTATAATAATTGTTCTTATAGTAATACAAGTATCCATATTTCCAGAAAAACCAAAATATCCTACGCAACCCGCGTAAGGACCTCTCTTTGTATTCTCTAATTCCTCGATGATCTGCATAGCTCTTACCTTTGGACTACCAGAAACAGTTCCTGCAGGAAAAACCGCTCTTAAGAGATCGTATACATCCCTACCTTTAGCGAGTTTTCCCTCTATCTCACTAACTAAATGCATCACGTGGGAATATCTTTCCAAACACATAAATTCTTTCACTACAACCTTTCCTGCTTCAGAAACCCTGCCTAAATCATTCCTACCTAAATCTACCAGCATCAGATGTTCTGCTCTTTCTTTCTGACTGTTATAGAGTTCTTTCTCTAAGATTCTATCTTTGTCTTCTGTATTTCCTCTGGGTCTTGTTCCTGCGATGGGACGAGTCTGGATAACATCTGCCTCGCAACGCACAAGCATTTCAGGAGAAGAACCTATCAAGATAACTTCTTTTAGATCCAAAAAATACATATAAGGTGAAGGGTTAATACTTCTTAAATTTCTATAAACATCAAAGGGATTGATTTTATCCAATTTAGTTTTAAATCTCTGCGATAAAACTACCTGAATTATTTCTCCTTTTCTAATATAACTTTTTGCTTTCTTTACAATATCCTCAAATTGAAATTTTTTAAAATTTGATTTAAAAGAGATGGTTTTGCGCCTCTTAGTTTTAGATAAAAAATTTTTATAATTAAAAGGAGAGCATAGTCTCTTATGAAGATTGTCTATCTTTCTAATTGCTTCTTTATAGAGCCTTAATACATTTTTAGGCTCATCTATATAGACATTTGCTACTATTTTAATAGTATGTTCTACGTGATCAAAGATAAGTAGAGAATCTGTAAGCATAAATATACTATCCGCTAAATTAAGCTCATCAGGGTTTTTATCAGGGATATCTTCAAAAAATCTCACCATATCGTATCCAATGTAGCCTACCATACCCCCCCAAAATCTTCCTAACTCTTTATTTAAGATAGGCTTAAAGGAGTTCATGATCTTCTTTATCTCTTCTAAAGGGTCCTTATCGGTAAAAAAAGTTTTCCTTTTGTTTTTTCTCTTATCAATAATTTGAATTTTATTTCCTTTACTCTTAAAAATCAAAGAGGGGTTTGTCCCTAAAAATGAATAGCGTGCAATTCTTTCCTGACCTTCTACTGACTCCAGAAGAAAAGATTCTGTATGGTTATCTTTTATCTTTAAGAAAGCTGAGACAGGTGTATCTAAATCCGCAGTGATCTTTTTATATACGGGAATAAGATTTCCTTTTTTTATAAGTTTTAAGAATTCTTTCTTATCTGGCCAATATTTATCGTTTTTCATTTTAGCCTTCTAAAAAAACAGGAGTAATTTCCAGTATGGCAGGCAAAACCGATCTGCCTTACCTTAATCAACAATGCATCCATATCGCAATCGTACCAGATAGATTTGACTTTCTGAAAATTGCCTGAAGTTTCTCCTTTTATCCAATATCTCTTTCTTGAACGCGACCAAAAACAAGTCTTCTTTAATTTTAAAGTCCTCTTCAATGACTCCTTATTCATATACGCTAACATCAAAACTTCACCTGTTTTGTAGTCCTGAATAATCGCAGGGATAAGCCCATTTATATCAAAATTTAAATTTTTTATATCTTTTAATAAAGAAGACTTAAGTCTCATCTAACCTTACAGGTATACTTTTTTTTAAAAGGTATCTTTTTACTTCTTTAATAGAGTATTCACCATAATGGAATATAGAAGCAGCTAAAGCAGCGGTAGCTTTTGTTTTTTTAAATACTTGATAAAAATCTTGTGGTTTTCCCGCTCCTCCTGAAGCAATTACAGGGATATTTACTTGATTAGCTATATTCTTTATTAGTTCTAAATCATAACCTTTTTTTGTCCCATCAAAATCCATACTTGTTAAAAGTATCTCCCCTGCTCCTAATTTAGCTACCTCTTTAGCCCATTCTACCGCTTCCAGTTTAGTAGGAGTTCTTCCTCCATTTATATAAACTTGCCATCTATTAGTAGAGGGTATCCTCTTTGCATCTATGGCTACTACAATACATTGACTTCCAAAATAACCCGATGATTTTTTAATTAATTTAGGATTTTTTACCGCCGAAGTATTAATAGAAACTTTATCTGCTCCTGCATTTAAAAGGTCTCTTATATCTTCTAAATCTCTTATCCCACCCCCTACTGTAAAAGGCATAAAAATATTCTGAGCAATTCTTTTTACCAACTCTATAATTATTTTCCTCTTCTCAAAACTAGCGGTGATATCCAAAAAAACTAACTCATCTGCCTGCTGTGATTCGTAAAATTTAGCAATCTCTACCGGATTGCCAGCATCACGTAAGCCTAAAAACTTTATACCTTTTACTACTCTACCATCCTTTATATCTAAACAGGGAATTATCCTTTTAGCAAGCATTTTATTTTACTTTTTTATATAGGTACTCTCTTAAGATACCCCAAGTACGCCTACCTACTTTCCCATCAGGGGTAAGACCATTTGCTCTTTGAAAAGCTCTAATTGCTTCTTTGGTTTTTCTTCCCATCCGTCCATCGATAGGACCGGGGTCAAATCCCGCATTCTTTAAAGCAATCTGAATCTGATATACAGTTGGTTTTGATTTTGCCTCTATGGGATAAGTTTTTATCGTTTCTGTTTTTTCTTTCGTCTCTAAAAGTCCTTTTAGATAAGAGATCTCTTCGTTCTTCTGATTTAACTCTAACTGTAGAGCTTGAATTTGATTGCGTAATGCTTGAAGTTCTAAGTCCCTTTTTCTAAATGTAGCACAGCCTGTAAAATTAAAGATTAAAAAAATAAATAAGAATATTGCTACAGGAATTGACTTGTACATAAATTTAACCTCCTCTTTTAGCTATCTTCAAAGCTTTTTGAATATCTAATCTTCCTTCATATAAAGCCTTTCCTACAATTACACCTTCTAAGCCGTACCTTTCCAACCTTTTAAGTTTATTAATATCTTCCAAGGAAGATATCCCTCCGGAAACGAATACCTTAAATCCGCTCTTCAATATAGCTTTTATCTTTATTATATTTGGTCCTCTTAATGTTCCATCACGCGAGATATCTGTATAGATAATATCTTTAAAACCGATCTCTTTTAATCTTCTCAACAGATCAAAAATCTTAATTCCTTTTTCCTCCTTAAACCACCCTTCAGTAAATAAATTGCCCCTTTTTTCATCTATACTTACAATTATACTTCCAGAAAAATTTTTAAAAGCTTCTTTTAAAAAATTTAAATCGGTTGCTTTTGTGCCAATAATTACTCTATCTATTCCTATCTTTAATAGGGATTCTATCATCTTTAAATCCCTTACCCCCCCTCCAAATTCTATAGGTATATTTATCTCCTCCAAAATCTTCTTTACCCAAAAGATATTTTTCGGCTTTCCTCTACTTGCACCATCCAAATCTACAATATGAAGCCTCTCTACACCTTTTGATTGCCAGAAAATAGCAGTGTAAAGAGGATCCGCTGAGTAAACTTTCTCTTTAAATTTACCTTTTACTAACCTTACTACTTTGCCATTCTTTATATCGATAGCGGGTATAATTAGCATTCTATAATTTTAAAAAATTTTCTATAATCTTAAGTCCTATCTTTTGGCTCTTTTCTGGATGAAACTGAATACCAAAGATATTCCCTTTC
>JAMWCN010000068.1 GCA_023819505.1 Candidatus Omnitrophota bacterium
CCAATTTGGCAAACTAAATCCATTCCTTATTTTTTAAAATAACCCACCTAACTTAATTTTCTAATATCAGTCCTCTAAAAATACAATTTCAATTGTAAAGACAAAAAGGAAGGATTATAATATGTACCGCGATTAAAATGAGAAAGTTTATCAAACCCTCTACTGTTAAAGAATTATTAAGCAACTTCCTTAATTTTTAGATAAGGAGGCAGGATGGAAAAGGTAATCTACGCAATACAAGTATCAACTTTAATCGGTAGCGGATTGGAGATTTTAGGTGTCAAGATTGGACAGTCAAAGGATATATATTCTACCTTGCGTCAATATAAAAGAAGTAATACCGAGGTTAAAATATTAAATTTATGGGAAGTTAACCCTTCTTTAAATCCAGTTGAGTGTGAGAAAGGAGTGCAGAAGATAGCAGAGAAATACGCATATAAACGAGATGGAGAAAAATTTATATTTTTACAAAATACTTATCAGGATTTTGTAGAAAATGTAAATTTACTTTTGAGAAGTAAAGAAAAAGTTAAATTAAAAAGAGAAGTTAGAAGAAAAGATGAATATGCTGGAGAAAAACCAAGTTCCATTGTATTTCTTGAAAAAGAATATAAAGTAAATAGCTGGAGAGATGTATTATGCAAGATTGCTGAAGAAATATATAAACATAAAAGCGATTTCAGCCCAGCTTTTGAAATTAGGGGTAGCAAAAGAATTTACTTTACGATGGATAAAAAAGAACTCGTAGACCCATTAAAAGTTGGAAATACTTCTGTATTTTGTGAAGGAAATCTTAGCGCAAATCAGATAATGAGAATTATCAAAAAACTTTTAGAGAAATTTGATTATAATCAAAATGATCTAGAGGTAAGATTTTAATAAAAAAGATAAAGATACATAAACAAAATCAACCTCTCCAATCCTTTCCCATCTAAATAGGTTAATGCGTCTATTTCAAGATAAAAAAGTATATCTTTTGTCTAAATATGTAGATAGTGAAAGTCAACACTTTCAGCGACGCTCATTTTGTTGCTTTTCATATAGAGGTAATACCTTTAGAAATGAAAAGAAACGATGAAGTTGACAAATAAGGTTGAACTTAAAATGTAAACTTAGCAAACTTAAACTATATTCTTTTAAGAAGATGATATTTCTATTTTGCAAACTCCCAGACACTTCCTACTCTAAATAGGAAGGTGTACCTATGAATAAAGACATTTTGCCGTACAACAAAACCAGAATTTCCTGATTGGGAAAGGAAAGAAGATGACTGGATATCTATTAAATTATCAAAATCTAAAAAAATTCTTGACAAAACAAAAAAATAACTTAAGATAGAGACTATAACTATAAATAGAAGAAAGAAGGATATTTTGAAAAAAAACATAGGATGTATAATAGCAAGTGTTATAATCATAATCTCTTCATCTTTACTTCAAGCGCAACAAGAAAACCCTGCTGAGAAAAAACAAAAACCTCTCCAGCAATTACTTGATTCTGCTTTAACTCCCACAAAAAAAGACGAAACTCTTCAGTCAAATTGGGAAATTCCTGATTGGTTTAAACGAGTCAGTTACGGTATCTATATTGAAACAGATAGAAAACCCCGCATCTATTTAGAGACAGTCCAGCCGTTATATCAAACCGAAGATAAAATTCATACCTTTTTCACCCATGACCGCATCTCCATCCAAGATGAAAGAGGAACCTATTCTTTAGGTTTAGGTTACCGGCGGTTGCTTTTTGAAGAAAATCTTTTAGCGGGAATAAATACCTTTTTTGATTATCGTGATTTACATAAACATTATCGTCAGGGTGTAGGAATAGAGGTAATCGGTAAACAATTAGAGTTTAGGGCAAATAGTTATTTTAGACTATCTCCTAAACGTCTGGTTGAAGAAACCGATTTTAGCAGAACCTATGAGCAGGTGGCCAATGGATTTGATACAGAAATAGGTGGACCACTACCATATCTTCCTTGGTTTAAATTATTTGGTAGTTTCTATCATTATAATTATAGAAAATCCTCAGATATGAATGGCTGGCAGTTAAGAGGAGAAATCAAGCCATTTAAATTTATCACACTTAATCTAAAGACCTTTGATGATAACAAAGGCGAGCAAGAATATATTGCCGATGTTCGTTTTAGTCTGGCATTTTCTGATTTTAGGTTGAAGAGTATCCTTTCGGCATTTAATCTGTCTAAAGAAGCCTACCCTGAAACGGATTTAAAAGAGCACACTTTAGATAGAGTAGAGAGAAATTTTAAAATTGTTTTGGAGAAATGGACAGAGACTAAAACCGGAGAAGTCAGCGTAATCATTGGTAGAGCGGATTAATTATATTATTTTATGAAGATCGGGCGCCTGAAAATATTTTTTATAGTTTTTACGACAGCGGTTATTTCAAATAGTTTAGCATACGCAACACCTGGTCAGCCTGAGACTTTTAAAGGAAGTTGCACTACTTATAGAGTTACGGTTAAAAAAGTGGAGATTTCTACGGATAAACAAAATTGGGTAGTTTTAGGAGAGGGAGAGCAGGAGTTTGATATTGCTTCAGCAGGCGTAGGTGAGCAAGTAGGTTCGTATGTAAGCGCAACTTCTATCCCTGCCGGTACCTATAGATATGTAAGAGTTACCCTTAGTCGAGATATGTATGTAGAAGGTTCGGCTACTTCAAGTGGAACAACTTATTATACTACGGCTACTACTATGGATATAGCAGGTGGTCAATTAGGAATAGCCACAACAGATTCTAATCAGCAAGCACTCTGTCATATAGTTATTCCTTCGGGTAGCGGCGAAACATATAGTCCTGACCCTAATGAAGATTTAGAAGTATCCGGAGATGATTTTATTGTTACCAGTACTCTTTCAGATCCAGTTACTATCAGTGAGTCTTCAGGAGTTTTAGAGATAGAGTTTCCTACCCAAAATACCCTTGATTTTGACCCTGATGATGTACCCGGAAAAGTTGTCTTTTGGCCTATCCCGCCTGATATAAGCATAGATTTCCTAAACGAATAAAAATCATTTATTGAATTTAAGACCCCTTCCTCTATATTTGGCCAGCAAGAGATTAATAATTTTGCAGTTCATATTTAGACTTTAACGAAAGTAACGCCCTCAACGAAATTAACGAACTAAACAGAGATAACGAATTTTTATTTGCTTTTGTATTTTTAGATTTTAATATTGCTTTTGATGGGTAAAATGTTATAATTTTTATGTCCCTCTGAAAATAGTGCCTGTCCCTCAAAAAGAAGCAGAAAAACCATATCTGTTTTAAGAGAAAAACTTATGCCTTTTTAAGATATGCCCAATTATAAATATAGTTTTTATTCTCTGTCGCATACTCTTGAAAATCTCTTGTTTCTGATTGCCCCTTGTGATAATATGATAGCTAGCAACATAAAAATTTTAAATAAAGGCCATTTTTAGCACAACAAAATCTTTCTGATTGAAAGGGGAAATTTTTGTAAGGATTTTGAAAAGTTTTTTTAAAAACACACTTCTGTTTCTCAATTCTTATTATATAGAAAGGATATCTCATTTTAATAAGCTTATTAAATAAGGAGGGTAAAAAATGAAAAAGATAATTTTAGTAGTTGGGATTGTTTTTTTATTTTCTTCAATTCTTTATGCCCAGAGCCAGACCATCAAGACTACCTCCAAAGGAGGTTCGGCTGGGGGGTCGAGCATGAGTTCTTCAGGAACAACTTCTCAAGGAAAAACTTCTACAAGTGGTTCTACCGCGCAAACCACCCAAAAGCAAAAAGAAGCTTATGATTTAGAGGTAAATGACCTTTATTTAGATAAGGATAACAAAATCTGCGTTGCGCTTAAGCTTTTAGAAGGAAATATCCCTCAAGCAGATTTTCGCACCATAAAATTATCCTTAAAGGCATCTTCTTTAGGAAATATCCCTGATATAGAACTTTCACGATTTGACCCGCAAGGTGAATTAAACAGCCGAAAGAAGAAGGATTTTAATAGCGGAATAGTTTTAAAAAGCATAGATACCGTATCCTGTGATTTAACCAATATCACGGATAAAAATTTAAAGAATAATAGTTTAAAAGAAAGGCTTACACCCAGGATTTCTTTAGTGACATCAGAAAAAACTGCTCCGGTTAAGCCTTCGGGTTTACCTTCAGGGACTAAGGTAGCAAAAACCACTGTGCCATCACGCTTACCTTCGGCTAAAGTGGATACCGGTTTAAGTGGTGCAAGGGTTGGAGTTACTCAAAGAACTCTCACCAGCGAAGGAAATCTTGCTCCCATATCTAATCAGCCACAGCAGGAAGGGGCCTTACCTGAGGTATTAAATATTTTATATTATTTGCTTAGTTTAACAACTCCACAATATCAAGAGGTCAGCTTGGAAAGGCGCCAAGATACTATAGCACTTCAGGATACTATGTTAAGATTGGACTGGAATATCTTTGGTATCCAAAATTTTAAGCAGCTTACCATAAAGATTGTTTATATAGATGATACAGGACAGGAAAGACGTATTGATGAGTTTAGCTATGGCTTAAATGACCCGCCTTTTTATGAAAAGAATTATACCGAGATATTTAATTATTTAATAAGAAACCGCTGGATTAGCGAGATAGAGTCCTGGAAGACCTACCACTTTAGAATTACTGGCTCGGTAATCATAGAAGAGCCTTCTACACAATCAAACTTAAATGTTGGTTCAGGAATACAGGTGGCTTCTACTACTGCCGGTTCAACTTCTAGAGGTAGAGTTATTCCTACCAATAGTTTTGATCTCTATTATTTTATTAAAGGAGAAGAAAATACCAGTCTCCAGCTACCTGCTTCAGAGTACCAAAGAGTTCAGGCGGGTATTTATATTCATCCCGAACCAAAAAATACTGAAGGAAAATTTAAGATGGAATTGGGTGGTTATGATATTTTAAGTAAATTAGGCAAACAAGACTATTGGCACAATGATTGTAGCTTAAGAATCTTTGTATCTAATTTTTATTTGATAATTGAAGATGCTTTAGATTTAACGAAGAAGTGTTCTGTAAATATCATTCAGAAATTCGGCACAGACCGTTTTATCCCACATTACGATAATATTGCAGGCAAAGCAATAGGGATATGTAGGAGGAGTACCTATCCTGATACTGAAAATTCAGATGGCGTTTTAGCAAATTTTTCTCTCTTGAATGATTTTTTAAACCTTCCTGATTGTAAACGGACATTTTCTAATCCTCAAGGAAAAACATTTAGGGTCTGGGCTTATGCCGATGCTCAATTACAGAGACGTAAACCCGCCAAGAAATGCGAGATTTGTCAAGAGAGGAATTGTAAATATGGACAAGAGGAAACGAGGGAAAACTACTTTGTATATTCGCCCACTGAATATCTTACCCTTTATAACCCCCAAGATATTCCGCCTCCTGAGCAAACTCCCGAACCTCAAAACTTATCTACCTTTAAGCCCCAGAGCTTAATCCTTAATCATCCGCTTACCACTATAAATATAACACCTGAAGGCGGAGAGGTTGCTTCCCGAGTTCAGGGAGCAAGTATTAATACCATTACTCCTTTAAGTGTCAGTTACAGAGAAAATCTTTCTTTAGAAACCATTATCTATTTTATATTGGAAAGATTTACCAACCGTGGCTGGCAGGAAGCAGAAGCTATTGAATATCCTGTTGTAGAAGGAGAAAGCAGTATCTTGTTGCCCACTTCTTCCTCAAGAAATAGAAATGTCGTTGGTGGTTTTGAGCGCGGCAGTTATCGCTTATGCCACTATTATCAACTTGGACCATATAGAAGTCAGCGTTCAGATTGGGTTTATTTTCAGGTAGTGCCAACTGTTACTCAAAGAGTAGCTTTAAGGTTATCTGATTTGCGTGCTACACCTACAAGAAATCAACGTAGTTTAAGTTTTCGCATAAAAAATATATCTTCTTATGAGCTTAGCGATGAATATGTTAATGGTGTAGATGTGGAAGTAATCCAGACAACCCGACAAGGAGTAGTTTTACGCAAATCCTATCGTGTACCTACGCCTATACCCGGGGTAAGCAGCACGCAAAGAGAGACCTCAGGATTAGCTAGTCAGGGAATTTTAATTGAACTCCCGCAAGATTTTGATTTACCTACAACTGAAGATGGCTCTATTATCCGCACCGAGGTTAAATTAAAAATTGCCGATACAGAATTCTGGAGTGGCGATGAAATCACTGCAGTCTTTGGAGATGTATTAGATTGATAATACAGAGTTCTTAAACAAATATAACCCCAGCATAAATAAGTTTAAACCAATCATCTTTCGATCTTTGCCTACATTTCTAAAAATACAATTTCAATTGTAAATAGAAAAATGAAGGATTATAATATGTAAAAAGTGTTAACATAATTAGAATGAACTGTACACTTAAAATAAG
>JAMWCN010000069.1 GCA_023819505.1 Candidatus Omnitrophota bacterium
CCCTGGTCTTTCTCGGGAGATAAAAGAGAAATTGGCTAAATTTAAACCAATTAACCTTGGACAGGCATCGCGGATTTCGGGAGTGACACCCGCAGCAATTTCTATTCTCTGGGTGTATCTAAAAAAACTCAATGTTAAAGAATATATATTATAATATTTTAAAAAGGTATAGTTTATCTTTAGGTATAGATCTTTTTGGAGTTGCAGATATAAGTAAGATAAAGGAAGAATTTCTTATCTCTCAAAAAATATTAGAAAAATTAGATAAAGCAATTTCTATAGGTGTAAGGCTATCCCCTATAATTTTGGAAGAGATAGAAAATTTTCCCACAAGACTTTATTTCCATCATTATCGCACTGTAAACAATTTTTTGGACCAGGTAGCTTTTAAGATAAGTAGTTTTATTCAAAGGCATGGCTTCAGAGCTTTGCCTGTAGCCAGTTCTCAAATTGTAAATTGGCAAAGCCAGAAGGCGCACCTCTCTCATAAAAAAATTGCATTTTTAGCCGGTCTTGGTTGGATAGGAAGGAATAACCTTTTGGTAAATAAAAAATTTGGTAGTCAAATCCGTTTAGTCTCCATCCTTACAGATATGCCTTTGAAGATAGATTCCCCTTTAAAAGAAAACTGTGGGAAGTGTCGTCTCTGTATAGAGGTTTGTCCTGTACAAGCGATTAAGGAAAGATCTGAAGATTTTGACCATTTAAGATGCTTTGAGAAATTGAAAGAATTTCAAAAAGAGAGATTTGTTGACCAGTATATCTGTGGAATATGTGTAAGAGTATGCCAAGGAAAGAGATAATATTAATAATTATATTTATTCTATCTTCATATCTTTATGCTTTTGATAATGATGATTTCCAATTTTGGTATACACAGAGTGAAGAGTTTAAATTTTCTAAAAATTCTAAAATTAGTTTGGAGGAAGAGCTCCGTTTTGGAGATAACACAGATCACCTTTATTATCATCATCATGATTTAGGAATTTTATTTAATTTAAATGATTCTAATTTTGGGTTTGGTTATCGGCATATCTATGAGGAAAAGAAAGCAAAATTTAAAATAGAAAACGAACCCTATGTTATTTATGCTTATAAAGGCAAAATAGGAATTTTTAATTTTAATCATCGCTTGCGTCTTGAATACCGGCATTTTGATTATCAACCGGATTGCTGGCGTTTACGCGATAAATTAGATCTTATCTTGCTTACAAAATTTGGGAAACTTAAAATTCAGCCTTATTTTTCAGATGAAGTCTTCTTGAATTTTCAGAATAAGTCCTTTTCTCAGAATAGATTGTATTTAGGACTTTTGCGCAATTTAAATAAAAATTTAAAGATAGATTTTTATTATCTACTTCAGCATACCATATCTAAAGAAAAATGGAAAAAAATAAATGTCCTGGGAACAAAGATAAAATTAATTTTTTAGATAGATTTAAATCAAATCTATTCCTTGACCCATAAGGAAAGCGTGATATTATATTAAGGATGAAAGAGAGAATTATCCCTTGGATAAGAGAATATGTAAAGAAAAGCAAAGCAAAAGGTGTGGTTTTAGGGCTAAGTGGAGGACTAGATTCTGCGGTTGTAGCGGTGCTTTGCCGGAAAGCTTTAGGTAGAGATAAAGTTTTAGCACTGATTCTTCCCTGTCATAGTCAGAAAGAAGATATAAAAGATGCTTTAATTTTAGCTAAAAGATTTAATATAAGAGTAAAATCTATTGATATCTCAGGAGTATTCGATAACTTAATTAAAATTTTACCACCCGCAGATAAGATCTCTCTTGGAAATATCAAAGCCCGCCTCAGGATGTTAATTTTGTATTTTTTTGCTAACAGATTAAGATACCTTGTCTGTGGAACTTCTAATAAATCAGAGATAAAAACAGGTTATTTTACTAAATTTGGTGATGGAGCAAGTGATATTTTACCAATTGGAGATCTATTTAAATATCAGGTGAAAGAGTTAGCCAAAGATTTAGGTATACCTCTGGCGATAATTAAAAAGATTCCTTCCGCAGGTCTATGGTTGGGTCAAACTGATGAAAGGGAATTGGGTATAAGTTATCAGGAGTTAGATGATATACTGGAGCGCATTGAAAAAGATAAGAGACAGCTACTATCTAAAGAGAAGGTGGCTAAAGTTAAAAAAATGATCAAAGATTCTGAGCATAAAAGACAATTACCAAAGATCTGTTATTTAACTAGGAGGTAAGATATGGATGAGATATTAGAGATTTTAGAGAAGGATGCGCGTATAACTGCTGAAGAGATTTCTAAGATGACCGGTAGAGATGTTTCGGAAGTAAAAAGGTTAATTAAAAGATACGAAAATCAGGGGATAATCCTTAAGTATAAGACAGTGATTAATAAAGAACTGTTAAGAGAGGATACAAAGGAGGTGCGCGCCTTAATTGAAGTAAATGTTACACCTCAAAAGGACTTAGGATTCGATAAGATTGCAGAAAGGATCTATTCTTTTTCAGAAGTGGTAAGCTGTTATCTTGTGTCGGGTACTTACGATTTACTTTTGGTTGTAGAAGGAAAAGACCTTCATACGGTATCAAATTTTGTAGCAGAGAAATTGGCACCTATGGAAAATGTACGGGGGACAGTGACACATTTTCTACTTAAAAAATACAAAGAAGATGGGATTATTTTAAAACATAAAGAAGAGAATAAAAGGATAGCTATATCTTATTAATCGCTGGGATGGTTAAACCCGTTAATATCGTTGTAACGAAAATAACTAATAAATGGACATACCGAAGATGATTTCTAAAAAAGTACAGAATATACAGCCTTCAGGGATAAGGAGATTTTTTGATCTGGTTTTAGGAATGAAGGAGGTAATTTCATTAGGTGTGGGTGAACCTGATTTTGTTACCCCTTGGCCGATTCGAGAAGCAGGGATATATTCTTTAGAAGAAGGTTTCACTTCTTATACCTCTAATAAAGGACTTTATAAATTGAGACTTACTTTAAATAGATATTTAAAAAATAGATACGGTTTAGAATACGATCCTGATAATGAAATTCTTATCACTGTAGGTGTAAGTGAAGGTGTAGATTTAGCATTGCGTGCCATAATCGATCCAAATGATAAGATATTGATTCCTTCTCCCAGTTATGTCTCTTACGGTCCAGTTACAGAATTAGCAGGAGGCAGACCTATTTATATAGACACAAGATCCACCGGTTTTAAACTTACCCCTCAATTATTAGAAAAGTATATCGATAAAAATACAAAGGCGATTATCTTAAATTATCCTAACAATCCCACAGGTATATCCTATACAAAAAGGGAATTGGAAGAATTTAAAAAATTAATTTTAAAAAATAAGATATTTTGCATCTCTGATGAAATTTACGGGGAGCTTACCTACGATTTTGAACATACTCCTTTTGCTACTTTAAAGGAAGTAAAACCTTATACCATTTATCTTAACGGGTTTTCTAAAGCTTATGCTATGACTGGCTGGAGAGTTGGTTTTGCCTGTGGTCCAGAAGAGGTGATCTCGGCGATGAATAAGATTCATCAATATACAATTATGTGTGTTCCTATAACTAGCCAGATAGCTGCCTGCGAAGCACTGGTTGGGGGAAGAAGTTATATAGAACAGATGAAGAAAGAATATAAAAGGAGGCGTCAGTATGTATTGGAGAGACTAAATGCTTTGGGGTTAGAATTCATAAGACCCCAAGGTGCTTTTTATGTTTTCGCCTCTATAAAAAAGACAGGTCTTTCAGCAATAGAGTTTGCTAGTCAGCTTCTTAAACAGGAAAAGATAGCAGTTGTTCCTGGAGATGCTTTCGGAAAAAAATATTCCGATTATATACGTATCTCTTATGCTTCCAAGTTTGATAATCTAAAAGAGGCATTTAATAGAATAGAGAAATTTTTAAAAAGGAGGCAAAAAGATGTCTAAGAGAACAAAACAGGAAATTTTGAAATTAGCTAAAGAATATAAGGTAAGATTTATTCGGCTTTTATTTACCGATGTTTTGGGTTTCTTAAAAGGTTTTACTATTACTATTGATGAGTTAGAAAAGGCAATTGAAGAAGGGATGGGTTTTGATGGTTCATCGATCGAAGGTTTTGCTAGAATTGAGGAATCAGATATGGTTGCCAGACCAGATCCCAATACCTTTGCTATATTTCCCTGGAAGAACGATCAAAATTATACCATTGCAAGGATGTTCTGTGATATCTATGAAGCAAAAGGAAATCCCTTCTTGGGAGATCCCCGTTTTGTATTGAAGCAGAATTTAGAAAAAGCAAAGCAGATGGGATTTATCTATTGTATAGGACCGGAGCTGGAGTATTTTTATTTTAAAGATTCTTTCTCAACCCAAATTTTGGATAAAGGAGGTTATTTTGATCTAGTTCCTTTAGATGTAGCTCAAGATTTAAGAAGGGATACAATTTTAGCTTTGGAAGGATTAGGTATTAAGGTAGAATATACCCACCATGAGGTCGCTTCTAGTCAACACGAAATAGATCTACGTTATACCGATGCTTTAACTATGGCTGATAATGTGATGACCTACAGACTTGTAGTGAAAGAGGTTGCCCGCCAGCACGGAGTATATGCTACCTTTATGCCCAAACCTATTTATGGGATAAATGGTTCAGGTATGCATACACATCAATCACTTTTTAAAGGAGACAAAAATGCCTTTTTTGATCCTAAAGATAAGTATCATCTTTCCCAGACCGCTAAATACTTCATTGCTGGTCTCTTAAAACATGCACCGGAGATTACCTCTGTTACTAACCAATGGGTAAATTCTTATAAAAGGCTCGTTCCAGGATACGAGGCTCCTGTATATATCTGTTGGGCGCAGATGAACCGTTCTGCTTTAATCAGAGTTCCTGTGTATAAACCAGGTAAGGAGAAATCTACACGCATTGAGTACCGTTCACCTGATCCTGCCTGCAATCCTTATTTGGCATTTTCGGTGATGCTGGCAGCGGGTCTGGAAGGGATAAAGAAAAAATATAGACTTCCTGAGCCAGCCAGTGATAATATATACCTTATGACTGATGAAGAAAGAAAAAAAATGCATATCGAATCTTTGCCCGGTGATCTTTATGAGGCTATTAAAATTACTGAGAGAAGCGATTTAGTTAAAGAGTCTCTGGGAGAAAAAGTATTTGATTATTTTATTCGTAATAAAAAATTAGAATGGGATGAATATAAACAGCAGGTTACACAATACGAGATAGAAAAGTACTTACCGATACTATAAAAAGGAGGAAGAGAAATCTATGAATACTCTAAGTAAAATTTTAGTCATTTTAGGTTTCTTTTTAATAATCTGGGCATTGGTATTAAGGGTGGGTCTTATTCCTTTTTTAATCTCTACCAAACCCATTAAACCCTCCAGCCTTTTAATCTTAGCTAATAGTTGTTTTATATTAGCAGTTTTTTTTAAGAAATAAGAATTTTTTTAAGCCTTTTATAACTCTTTTAGAATTTACTTGACAAAAAACAAATTATGTGTTATATTTTTTAAAAATGTAACATGATAGAAAAATTGATAAGATTTGGCGTGTCATTGCCAGAAGGATTGCTTAAGAAATTTGATAGACTTATAAAGGAGAAAAACTATACTAGCCGTTCAAAAGCAATTGCAGATTTAATCAGAGAAGAACTGATTAAGAAGCAGTGGCAACAGGATAAAGAGATAGCGGGAGCAGTAGTTTTAGTTTATAACCATCACAAAAGGGAACTTGTAGATAAACTTATCGATATACAACATAACTTTCAAAAAATAATTATCTCCAATCAACACATTCATATCGATAAGGATAATTGCCTTGAGATTATTGCGATAAAAGGTAGATCTCAACAAGCACAGAAACTTAATGATATCTTAAAAGCAACCAAAGGGATAAAACATGCAACTTTAAGTATGTCTAGCACAGGAAAAGGGATTGAATAGTATGGATAAAAAGAATGCTTTTACGCAGATAAAAAAAGTTACTTTTTTAGCTCTATTATATTTTGCTTTTATAGGATTTGTTTATGCGCAGGAAAAATGGGAGCCAGTTTCTGCAGGTCCTTTCACTACCTGGACTGCACCTTTGTGCGGTAAGAATGTTTTAGTGATACAGCCCTTCTTTTTTTATACACATACAAGGGGTACTTTTGATGATGATGGCAATTATAACTCTCTTCCCCAGGAAGAAAGAAAATCCCAGTTTCAGGAGCAATTATTTATCTATTATGGATTAACTGACCGTTTAGAATTAGACCTTCAGTTAACCTATCAGTATAATTATGCAAAGCAAGCAGAACTTAAAGCCCATGATCGGGGCATGTCTGATACCTATTTATTTTTAAGATATTTATTTAAAGAAGAGGATAAATTTTTACCTTATATTAC
>JAMWCN010000070.1 GCA_023819505.1 Candidatus Omnitrophota bacterium
ATCGTCTTAATGAAAAAGAACGGCGCACCCTTTCTTTGGAAGTAGGTATGCAGAATGCCGGCTTAGGTGCAGTGTTAGCTTTAAAGCATTTTTCAAGTAAAGTGGCAATTCCACCGGTTTTATTTGCAATCTTCTGTATTATTACTGCTTCTTTCCTGGTAGGGTTATGGTCAAGAAGTAACAGATAAGTTTCGTTATAACTAATTTATTATTTTGAGGATTTTTTATAATCTGGAAAACTTAATAATTATTGGTAGATAACTTTTAATCCCAGCATAAGAAGTATTCCCAAAATAAAAAATAACATTGAGAAAGTAGAACTCCTTATATCAATTTGACGGTGTAGCTCCGGAATAAGATCACAGGAGGCAATATAGATAAAACCACCGGCAATTAAAGGAAGAAGTAAGATAGAAAAGCCAGAGATATTTTCAGAAAAAATATACCCTAAAATTGTTCCTAAAATAGCAGTTAATGCCGAGATAAAATTAAATACAACTGCCTTGATACGGCTGAAACCTCCGTAAAGAAGAACTCCAAAATCACCTAATTCCTGAGGTATCTCGTGTAATATTACTGCCAAAGTGGTAGCTATACCTATTTTTATATTTGTAAAAAATCCTAAACCCACAATAATTCCATCCATAAAATTATGTATACCGTCACCAATAAGATTCAGATAACTAAAAATATGGATATCACAGTTCTTTCCTTTATGGCAGTGTCGCCAGCGGAAGTATTTTTCTATAATAAAAAATAAGATAAATCCTAAGATTACATTTAAAAAAGGAAATAGAATATTTGTATTTTTTTCAATTGCTTCAGGTAAAAGATGCAAGAAACTTCCACCGATTAAGCCTCCAGCAGCAAAGGCAATTAAAAATAGTAATATTTTTTTCAATATATTTTCTTTTAAAAACAGGCTGAAAACACCCACAAAAGAGATTATACTTACAATTATGCTTGCTCCCAATGCTAAGATAAAATTCATTTTAAACCTCCAATTTTGAAATTTCTAAATCCCAAATTTTTAATTAATCTTAATAGATTTTTTTTTCTACTTTCAAAAAACAGATGACTCCTGCATTGGCAATCAGAAGAACCAAATTTGAGAATATAAGAAAAGTTTTTTCTAAAAAAATAGGTAGCAGTTTGGCATTCCTTTAAATTTTTATTTATCCAGATACCAATTATTCTACCAAACTTAAGGAGATAATCAATATGCCAGAATATTTTTTTATCTTTAGAGAAATACCTTATAATTCTTTGCGAAAGATTTATTTTGGCGCTTCCTATGTAGAGATAAAAACCCTTTTTGAAATAAACCGTTTTTAATCTACCAACTTTTATAAAAGAAGATTTTGGTAATTTTATCAGAAGTAAATATACCATTAAAATAAGATACTACTTTTAAAATCTATTGTCTACATTATTTTTCTAGATAAAATATAATTAAGATGCTAAAGATTGGCTGTTGTGGTTTTCCCATTGGAAGAGAAGAATACTTTAAGTATTTTTCAATAGTTGAGATACAGAAGACTTTTTACCAGATACCCCAAGAAAAGATAGCTATTAAATGGAGAAAAGAGGCACCTTTAGATTTTGAATTCAGTTTAAAAGCATATCAGTTGATAACTCATCCTGCCTCCTCACCTACATATAAAAAATTAAAAATAAAGATTAAAAATGAAAAAAATTATGGATTTTTTAGACCAACGGATGAGGTCTATATGGCTTGGGAAGAGACCAAAAAGATCGCTCAGATTTTAAAGGCAAAAATTATACTCTTCCAATCTCCTGCTTCATTTAAGCCGGAAAAAGAAAATGTAGATAATCTAAAAAAATTTTTTAAAAAGATAAAATGCAAGGATCATATATTTGTATGGGAACCCAGGGGACAATGGAATAAAAGTTTAATTAAAAATTTATGTGATGAATTGGATTTGGTTCATTGCGTAGATCCATTTAAAGATAGTCCTGTTTATGGAAAAATTAGGTATTTTAGACTGCATGGGGTAAAAGGTTATAATTATAGATATTCTGATGAAGAACTTAAATATTTAAAAAAAATTATTGAACCAAAAATCAATACCTACATAATGTTTAATAATGTGTATAGTTTTGAAGATGCTTTAAGATTTAAAGATTTATTTTGATGGCTGAATGTAGGCTCTGTAAAAAGGAAGCTGTGCTTATCTCAAAATATCTAGGAGTATGTTTAGATTGTATAAGGTATAACTTTGCTGAAGCTAATCCTTATATCCGAGAAGCTCATGAGAATACAAGGAAGGATTTTAATTTAGCTGTGTCAGGGGTTCAGGATAAAGATGGAATTTTTTGTAATCTCTGTGTAAATAGATGTAAGATTGGTGAAGGGCAAAAAGGATTCTGTGGCTTAAGGCAGAATTTGGAAGGGAAATTAATCGGTGCAGATAAAAATAGAGGAAATTTAAGTTTTTATTTTGATAGTCTTCCTACAAATTGTGTTGCTGATTTTGTCTGCCCTGCAAGAGGTTATGGTTATCCTGAATTCTCTTACTCCAAAGGTCCTGAATACGGATATAAAAATTTAGCAGTCTTCTATAACGGTTGTTCCTTTAATTGTTTATTCTGCCAGAACTGGCATTTTAGAGACGGTTTATTAAATATTAAAAATCAAAATTATTTTTCTCCAATCGATTTAGTCAATCAGATAGATGAGAATACCGCCTGTATCTGCTATTTTGGTGGAGATCCATCCTGTCAACTACCTCATTCTATTATTACCTCAAAACTCGCTTTAAAAAATAAGAAAAATAGAATCTTAAGGATATGTTGGGAAACAAATGGCACTATGGATGAAAAATTATTAGAAGAAATTATCGGGATCGCTTTAGAGTCAGGGGGTTGTATAAAATTTGACTTAAAAACTTGGACAGAAGAATTAAATATCGCTCTCTGTGGGATAACTAATAAGCAAACTTTAGAGAATTTTAAAAGGGTAGCTACCTATATAAAGAAAAGACCAAAAATCCCTCTTTTAGTTGCCTCTACCTTACTTGTTCCTGGCTATATCGATGAATATGAAATAGAAATGATTTCTCGCTTCATTGCCTCTTTAGATAAAAGTATACCTTACTCATTATTAGCATTTTATCCCTCCTTCTATATGCAGGACCTTCCCACTACTTCCCGTAAATATGCCTATAGATGTAGGGAGATCGCTTTAAGAGAAGGATTAGAAAATGTCCATATAGGTAATATTCATTTACTTTCTGATATGTATTGAGAGTTCCTGTTTTATTATCTCCTTGACTATCTCCTAATTTATGTTAGAATTTAATTTACTCATTAAAAAGAGAGTTTAAATATGCCAAGGATAAAAGATCTAAAAGCAAGAGAAATTTTAGACTCACGAGGAAATCCTACGGTAGAGGTAGATGTAATTTTAGATAATGGGATATTTGCAAGGGCATCTGTTCCTTCAGGTGCCTCTACCGGAGAACGGGAGGCATTGGAGTTAAGGGATAATGATAAAAAAAGATTTTTAGGAAAGGGGGTGCTTAAAGCAATAGAGAATATTAGAAGTATCATTCTTCCAGAGATAAAAGGTAAAAAAGCAGATTTTTTGAAAATAGATGAGCTTCTCATAAAATTAGATGGCACAGAAAATAAATCTAATTTAGGAGCTAACGCTATATTAGCGGTATCTTTGGCAGTAGCAAAAGCAGAGGCACTTTCAAAAAAACTTCCTCTATATCGGTTCTTAGGAGGAGAGAAGGCAAAGATTTTACCTATCCCTCTGATGAATATTTTAAATGGAGGTTTACACGCAGATAATAATTTAGATATCCAGGAATTTATGATTGTGCCTGTTGGAGCTCCTACATTTAGAGAGGCATTAAGGTATGGATGCGAGGTATTTCATAATTTGAAAGCTATTTTAAAATCTAAAAAATTTTCCACAGCAGTAGGTGATGAAGGGGGATTTTCTCCTCAACTTGAATCTAACCAACAGGCATTGGAACTTCTAATTCAGGCAATTGAAACTAGTGGATATAAGCTAAATAAAGATATCTGTTTAGCTTTGGATTGCGCTGCTAGCTCCTTATATCAAGATTCTGCCTATAAATTTGAAGGTCAGATAAAGAAGTCAGAGGATTTAATTTCTCTTTATGAGAATTGGGTTAATAGATATCCGATATTTTCTATTGAGGATGGCTTGGGAGAGAAAGACCGGTTAGGATGGAAAAAACTTACTCAAAGATTAGGCAAAATAGTTCAATTAGTAGGTGATGATATATTTGTAACTAACCCTAAGATTTTCAAAGAAGGAATTAAAGAGAATATCGCTAATGCTATCCTCATAAAGGTAAATCAAATTGGTACCCTTTCAGAGACTTTAAAAACTATGGATTTAGCTAAGAGGAATAAATATAATTCAATTATTTCGCATCGTTCAGGAGAAACCGAAGATACTACCATCTCTCATCTTGTAGTAGCTACAGGATGTGGCCAGATAAAGACAGGTTCGGTTTCACGGACAGAGAGAGTTGCTAAATACAATGAGCTTTTGAGGATAGAAGAAGAGCTTGGTAAAAAAGCTGTATTTTTTGGAAAAATTATAAAAAGATGAAAGGCTTTAAAAAAATATATCTAGGAGGAATCTTTTTTATTTTATTCTTAATAATATTTTTGCCAGGTTATACAAAACTTCAAGAGTTAAGAGATAGACAGAGACAATTAAATGAATGGATCCAAAAATTAAAGAAAGAAAATATTATTCTGTACCAGGAAAGTCAGCGTCTTAAAGAGGATCCTCTGTATCAGGAAAAGATCCTACGAGAAAAGATGGGGATTGTGCGCAAAGGAGAGATCCCCTATAGAATAGAAGAATAGCGGGGTGGAGCAGTCTGGTAGCTCGGTAGGCTCATAACCTACAGGTCGCTGGTTCAAATCCAGCCCCCGCAACTAATATTTAGCCCACCATAAAGAAAATGGTGGGTTTTTATTTTATTGCGTAATTGTTCTTTAGGTGTTAAAATCTTTAAAAAGGTTATCCTTATACAACCTACAAATGAAAAGGCTTACTCTATATTGATTTTTTTTATCTAATCTTTTAGGAGATACAGAAGATGCTCAAAGATATCTTTCTTTAAAAGAATTGCTTAAGGTAAAATACTATAGCTCTATTACACAGAGTAACTTTCGCAGATTATATAGTATACTGACCTTAAAAGATATATTTAAGGATAAAGAAGATATTATTTTTGTTGATAATGAAAAGATCTTTAAAGAGGCAGTCAATAATGAAGGATATCATGCATATTTTAAAGATATTTTTACGGGAGATTTTGGCTACCTGTACGCCTAAAGGTAATTGTCTTTTAGTAGAGAATATCGCTGAGGTCTTATTAAAAGAATATTTTTCTCCAGGGCAAGACCTACAATAAATATGATCCAAAAAAATTATTTTTTAGCTGTTAAAGGAAAGGATATCGTGGATGAGAGAGGAGTTCCTTTTATTCTTAAAGGAATTAATTTAGGTGGCTGGTTGATGATGGAAGGATATATTTTAGGAGGAAGAAATATCCCTGAACATAAGTTTAAGATGAGATTTATAAAGAGATTAGGTAAGGCGTCTTTAGAAGAATTTGAGGATCTATTCTACAGGAATTTTATTAAAGAGGAAGATTTTAAAATAATAAAAAAATTAGGATTTAACTGTGTAAGGATTCCTTTTAATTATAGAATTTTGGAGGATGAAGATAAATTTAAGTATCTAAAAGAGGCGGTAGGATTCTGTCATAATTATAATCTTTGGGCGATCTTAGATATGCACTCTGCACCGGGTAGTCAAAATCGGGATTGGCATTCGGATAGCAAAGGTAAGGCATCGTTATGGAGTAATAAAAAATATCAGAAAAAATTTATAGCATTGTGGGAAAGGATAGCTTCCATCTTTAAAGAAGAAAGAGCAGTTGCTGGTTATGATATTCTAAATGAACCTGTATCTGATAATTTAAATATATTATTAAAAATTTATAAAGATACAATTGGTATAATAAGAAATATAGATAGAAATCATATAATTTTTTTAGAAGGGAACCGTTGGGCTCAGGATATAGAGTTTTTAGGTAAACCTTGGGAAGAGAATTTAGTTTACAGTATTCACTTCTATGCGCCATTAGAGTTTACTTTTGGATTTGTTCCTAATCTAAA
>JAMWCN010000071.1 GCA_023819505.1 Candidatus Omnitrophota bacterium
GGAACACTCAAGGAAGGATTACGATAAGGCATCGGGGAGGGGGTCATAAACGTAGATACCGTATAATTGATTTTAAACGCGATAAACTTGATGTAAAAGGTAAGATAATTGCTATAGAGTATGACCCTTGCCGTTCTGCAAGGATTGCTTTAGTAGAATATCCTGATAAAGAAAGAAGGTATATATTGGCTCCTTTAGGAATAAATGTAGGTGATGAAGTAATTTCCACTGAAAAGGAAGGTGTGGAGATAAAAGCAGGAAATTGTCTTCCTTTAAGGGATATCCCTTTAGGAACATTGATACATAATATAGAATTGATAAAAGGAAAAGGTGGTCAGATTGTACGCTCTGCAGGTAGTTGTGCACAGGTATTAGCTAAGGAGGGTAATTATTGTCATGTAAAACTTCCTTCAGGAGAGATAAGACTTATCCCCTTAGATTGTAGGGCTACGATAGGACAGGTAAGTAATATAGAGCATTCCAGTTTATCTTTAGGTAAGGCAGGTAGGAGTAGATGGTTAGGTATTAGGCCTACAGTAAGGGGAGTAGCAATGAATCCTGTAGATCATCCCCATGGAGGTGGGGAAGGAAAGTCAGGTCAGGGAAATCCACATCCTGTATCTCCTTGGGGAAAGCCTACAAAGGGTTTCAAAACAAGGAAGAAAGGAAAATATTCTGATAAATTTATTGTAAAGAGAAGGAAGTGAAATTATGGCTAGGTCATTAAAGAAAGGACCATTTGTTGATCCAAAATTATTAAAGAAGGTTTTGAAAGCAAAACAACTTGGTCTACGCCAAGTTATCAATACTTGGTCGAGAGCTTCTTTAATTACACCTGACTTTGTAGGTTTAACTATTGGAATTTATGACGGTAGAAAGCATATACCTGTATTTATTACCGAAAATATGGTTGGCCATAAATTAGGTGAGTTCGCGCCTACGCGTATATTTAGAAAACACGGTGGAGTAAAAGCAAAGAAAGCTCCGGAGAAGACCTAAAATGTTAGCTAAAGCAAAAGTTAGATTTGTAAGGATTTCTCCTACGAAGGTAAGGCAAGTTTTAGAGTTGATTAAAGGTAAAGACGCCTTGGAGGCAGAGGCGATACTTTTGAATTTAAATAAACGGGCAAAAGAGCCTCTGATAAAACTTTTGCATTCTTGCATAGCTAATGCAAAGCAGAAAGGTTTTAAAGAGGAACAATTATATGTTTCTAAAGTAATCTGCGATAAAGGTCCGATGTGGAAAAGGTATAAAGCAGCTGCTTTTGGGAGAGCCACTCCTATATTAAGGAGGACATCGCATATTTATATAGAGTTAGATTTAAAAAGCTAAAATTATGGGACAGAAAGTTCATCCTTATATACAGAGGGTTGGTTTTATAAAAACATGGCAATCTCAATGGTTTGCTAAAAAGAGTGATTACGCTAAATTTATTGAAGAGGATTACCGCATCCGAAAATTTATAAAGGATAATTATAAACAAGCAGGTATCTCAAGGATAATAATTGAAAGAGTTTCTGATGCCATAAGGATAAAGATATTTACTTCCCGGCCAGGAGTAATTATTGGTCGTCACGGAGCAGATATCGAAAGATTAAGGCAAGAATTAAATACTATGACCTCTAAAGAGATAGCCATTGATATAAATGAGATAGAAAAACCTGAATTGGAAGCTCAACTTGTAGCAGAAAATATCGCCTTGCAGATCCAAAAAAGGGTAGCTTATCGTCGGGCAGTTAAGAGGGCAATTGAGCAGATAATCTCAACAGGGGCAGAGGGTGTAAAGATAACTGTTTCCGGAAGACTTGCAGGAGCAGAGATTTCTCGTTCAGAGACTTACAAAGAAGGAAAAGTTCCTCTACAGACATTAAGAGCGGATATCGATTACGGCTTTGCTGAGAGTTTAACTACCTATGGGCTTATTGGAGTGAAGGTTTGGATATACAAAGGTGATGTATTTGATACTAAAGATGAATTTAAGCAAGAAGAAAATAAAAAGTAAGGTTTTATTATGGTTTTAATGCCAAAAAGGGTAAAATTTCGTAAATCTCAAAGGGGGAAGCGTAAAGGTATCTCTACATGCGCCAACAGGGTTGATTTTGGAGAATACGGTTTAAAGGCTTTACAGAATGCCTGGTTTACTAATAACCAGATTGAAGCCTGTAGAGTGATGCTGGCAAGACAACTGCGTAAGGGAGGTAAATTTTGGATAAGAGTTTTTCCTGATAAATCAGTAACTAAAAAACCAGCAGAGACACGTATGGGTAAAGGAAAAGGTGAACTTGATCATTGGGTCTGTGTAGTAAAAAGAGGTAGGATCCTTTTTGAGATCGGAGGGGTACCTGAGGAATATGCCCGACGCATTTTTAGATTAATTGCTTATAAAATTCCTTTTAAAACAAAATTTGTAACTCGTCTATAAAATATGAAAGCAAAAGAGTTAAGAGATTTATCTGATGAGGAGTTGTTGGAGAAAGAAAGGAAGTTAAAAGAAGAATTATTTAAACTTAATCAAGATAGATACTCAGGAAAAGTTAATAAACCCCATATGTTTAAGTTATTGCGTAAAGATATCGCAAGGATTCAGACTATTTTAAGAGAAAGGAAACTAAAAGAGGAAAAATATGAAAGAGCCTAAAAAGAGAAAAGAGAGGATCGGTGTTGTGGTAAGTGATCGGATGAATAAGACTATTGTAGTAAAAGTTACGCGTACAACACATCACCCTCTATATAATCGCATTATAAAAAAGTATAAAAAATTTAAAGTTCATGATGAAAAAAATGTTGCTAAAGTAGGGGATTTGGTAAGGATTCAGGAGACAAGGCCCATATCAAAAGAGAAGTATTTTAGATTAAAAGAGATAATTAAAAAGGCAGGGGAAAGTAAATAATTTTTAAAAATAAAAGATGATTAAGTTAAGAACTATATTAGAAGTAGCAGATAATACCGGAGCAAAGAAAGCTTCCTTTATCGGAGTAGTGGGAAGGAAGGGTAGGCTCTTTGCTGAGATTGGAGATATAATCA
The DNA here is from genome assembly GCA_023819505.1 of Candidatus Omnitrophota bacterium. Taxonomy (GTDB): domain Bacteria; phylum Omnitrophota; class Gorgyraeia; order Gygaellales; family JAMWCP01; genus JAMWCN01. The sequence continues at coordinate 3,027 of JAMWCN010000071.1, forward strand.
ATGTCAATGTTAAGGAATCAAGTTCTGAAGCGATTATAAAGAAAGGTGAAGTTGCTAAAGCGGTAATTGTAAGAACAAAAGAACCGATAAGAAGACCAGATGGTTCGATATTAAGATTTGATAAAAATGCAATAGTTTTTATCGATAATATGTTAAATCCTAAAGGGACGCGGGTATTTGGACCTGTAGCAAGAGAATTACGAGATAAAAACTTTACTAAAATCGTATCATTAGCTCCTGAGGTGGTCTGAGTATGTTTAAGATAAGAAGAGACGATACAGTTTTGGTAATTGCAGGGAAAGATAAAGGAAAACAGGGAAGGGTGCTAAAAGTATTTCCTAAAATTCAACGCGCAATTGTAGAAAGAGTAAATTTGGTAAAGAAAGCAGTGAGAAGACGTTCCGCTGAGGAACCTGCAGGTTTTGTTTCAGTAGAGTCACCTATACACATCTCTAATCTTATGTTGATATGTAAGAGTTGTCATCAACCTACAAGGGTAGGATTTAAAATATTGGAGGATTCTACAAAATTGCGTTATTGTAAGAAATGTAAGGCAACTTTTTAAATAATAAGATGATACCACGTCTTTTAGAAAAATATAGAAACGAAATTATTCCTAATATGATGAAAGAATTTGGATTAAAAAATATAATGGAGGTTCCTAAACTTGAAAAGATCGTTATTAATATGGGGATAGGAGAAGCAATAACTGATATAAAGATATTGGAAAAGGCAATGGAGGAGTTATCTTTGATTGCAGGTCAGAGACCAGTGATCTGTAGAGCAAAAAAAGCAATCGCTAATTTTAAAATTAAAAAGGGCAACCCCATAGGTTGTAAAGTTACTTTGAGAGGGAAAAGGATGTATGAGTTTTTAGATCGTTTAATAAATGTAGCTTTACCACGCTTAAAGGATTTTAGGGGTGTATCTATGGATTCATTTGATGGTGCAGGAAATTTTAGTCTTGGTATAAATGAGCAGACGCTTTTTCCAGAGATAGATTATGATAAGGTAACTCGTACCCAAGGTTTAGATATAAATATTGTAATAAAAAATAGTAAATCTAAACAGCAAAGTCTTGCGCTTTTGAAACTTTTTGGAATGCCTTTTAGAGAAAAAAGTTAAAGATGGCTAAAAAATCACAAATTGAGCGCTGGAAGAGAGGTTCTAAATTCTCTACACGGAATTATAACCGCTGTCCTATCTGTGGTAGGAGCAGAGGTTTTTTGCGTAGATTTAAATTATGTAGGATCTGCTTTCGTGAACTTGCTTGGCAAGGTTTAATTCCTGGAGTAAAGAAAGCGAGTTGGTAAATAAAAGGAAGATTTTATGGGTAGAACAGATACAATTGCTGATGCTTTGACTATCCTGCGTAATGCGGTAATGGCAAAAAAACAAAGTGCACAGCTACCTTACTCAAAGATAATTGAGTCTATTTTAAAAATTTTAAAAGATAAAAATTATATTCAAGATTATAAACTTATGGAAGTTCCTACAAGGAAAAATTCCAAATATAAAAAGAAATTATTTAGAGTTTATATAAATTATATTTCCTCAACTCCTGTAATTACTAATCTCAAAAGGATCTCTAAACCTGGATTAAGAGTATATGTAACTAAAGATAAGATTCCTTCTGTTTTAAGGGGATACGGTATTGCGATTCTTTCTACTTCTAAAGGTATTATGACTGATAAAGAAGCAAGAGAGAAAAAAATAGGTGGAGAGGTACTCTGTTATGTTTGGTAAAAGGAGACAATTCTATGTCTCGGATAGGGAAGAAACCAATAGATATACCTAACCAGGTAAAAGTTAATATAGACAAAGATTTAATTTCTATAGAAGGTCCAAAGGGTTGTCTTCAATATAGGGTGCCTAATTATATATCAGTAGAAGTTAAAGGTAATCAGATTTTAGTAAAAAGGAATAAAGATGATAAGATAGCACGTTCTCTCCATGGGCTCACCAGAGCTCTTATCTTTAATATGGTAAAGGGTGTAACTGAAGGTTATACTAAAGAACTGGAGATAGTGGGTTTAGGTTTTCGTGCACAGGCAGATAAAAATAAGTTAGTTTTAAATTTAGGTTTCTCTCATCCTGTAGAATTTGCTATTCCTGAAGGTATCCAGATCCAGACCCCTACTCAGACAAAGATTGTAGTAACAGGAATAGATAAACAACACGTAGGTGATACTGCTGCTAGGATAAGAGCGATATATCCACCTGAACCTTATAAAGGAAAAGGCATCCGCTATGTAGGGGAGTTAGTAAGAAAGAAGGTGGGTAAAGCAGCAGCTACCACTGCAGCTAAATAATAATTATGGATAGACAGAAATTAAAACAACTAAAAAGAGAAAAAATACATAAACGTATAAGAAAAAAAATTTTTGGTACCTTAGAAAGACCACGTATGTATGTGCATAAGACCCATAAGCATATGTATGTGCAGTTTATTGATGATACCAAAGGGAAAACATTAATGAGTATATCTACTTTAAGTAAAGAATTAAAACCAAAAATTAATTTTGGAGGAAATATAAAAGCAGCTTCTTTATTAGGAGAGTTTGCTGCCCAGAAAGCACTTCTAAATTCTATAAAAAAAGTCGTTTTGGATAGAGGACCTTATCCTTACCATGGTAGAATAAAAGCATTTGCAGAGGCAGCTAGAAAAGGAGGTTTAGATTTTTAAATGCAGATTTTAGATATTGAAGAACAGGTTCCTTTAATAGAGAAGATAATCAGTATCAACCGTTGTGCGAAAGTAACTAAAGGAGGCAAAAAATTATCTTTTTCTGCATTGGTAGTTGTAGGGGATGGGAAAGGACAAGTAGGTGTAGCTTTAGGCAAAGCGAATGAAGTTGCAGATGCTATCCGTAAAGGAATAAGTAAAGCAAAGAAGAATATGGTGAAGATAAATTTGGAAGGCAACACTATCCCTTATGAGTTAGTAGCAAAATTTTCTGCTAGTAAAATAATTTTAAAACCAGCTTCCCCTGGAACGGGGATAATTGCCTGTGGGCCAATAAGAGCGATATGTGAAGCAGTAGGGATAAAGGATATTTTAAGTAAATCTTTAAAGTCAAATAATCCTATAAATATAGTTAAAGCGACACTAAAAGCTTTACAGAGTATAAAAAAATTACCTTTAAATGATCAGATTGGGTTAGAAGATGGA
>JAMWCN010000072.1 GCA_023819505.1 Candidatus Omnitrophota bacterium
GCCCCAAGACCAAAGGAAGAATTGCTCTCCCATTTAATCCAATAAATTTAAAAATTCTATCCGATAATACCGTCAGCCGGGGTAAGTATCCGGAATCCTCCAGAACTCCGAAGAATATAAAAAAAGCAGTAACAATGGGGAAAATAATGGCAAAAGCATAAGTCAATGCCATGGTGATTATGCCGTATTCGCCTACAAAAAGTTCTTGGAAAAAAGGAAAGGGAATATACCTCTGCACAAAATTTGTGAATAATGGATTAATATACCTTCCAAAGACAGTATCTTGGAAGAAATCAACCAATTCCCCGGCAGAAAATTCTCCCACAAATAAATACATCAGCCATAAGATAAAAATTAGGATGGGAACTCCACTTAAAGGCCGGGAGGTAAATTTCCCCAGAAGCTCGGCAAAATCCTTCCTGAGGACTTCCTTTATCTCCAGAACATCTCCTAAGAGGTCATCAATTATCTCTCTCCTTCTCTTTAAAAGAATTATCGGCTCATCTTCCGGGGAATTTATCTTTAGAGAGGGAACCCTTGCTTTCAATACCGCCTCCCTTAAACGCGGGATTCCCTCCTTAGTAATGGCCACTGTCTCCACCACCTCTATGCCTAATTTTTCTGCCAATTTTTTTGTGTTTATTCTTATTCCGCGCTCCTTTGCTTCGTCACTCATATTTAGATTCAAAACAAGGGGAAGTTTAAGTTCTGCCAATTCTAAGGTCAAGAGAAGGGAGCGCCTTAAGTTCTTACTGTCGGCAACCTGGATTATGCAAAAAATATCTCCAGAGGATAATATATCTCGTGTTACACGCTCATCCTCAGAATGCACAACCAGACTATTTATCCCCGGAGTATCAATTACTTGAAACTTCTTATTGCCAAATTTCCCGATACCGCGAGCAATTTCTACGGTTGTTCCCGGATAGTTGGAAACCGTTACATATTTCCCGGTCAGGGAACCGAAGATAACACTCTTACCCACATTGGGATTACCTACAAGCACTACTTTCATCGCGCTTCTTTTAACCTTTTTCTACTATTACTCTGTAAAAACCATCAAGTTTTTCTATTTTTATTACCTTATGGCTATCGGCTTCTAAACTCTTGGGAACATTGTTTATTGGCTCTCCCTCATCAAGTAAGATTTCTAAGATATCACCCTTTTTTAAATTTTCCAAAAATAACTTTGCCTTTACATAATTTATGGGACAGGGGGTTCCTTTTAAGTCTAATTTATACTGATTTACAGCACCAGAGGGGATTTTTTGTTTTTCCTGTAATTTTGGAAAATTAAATGCAGAATCCATGCTTTGATATAACTTACGCACATCACTTAAAAAATCTTGAGCAAGGATAAATTTTTCTTTCCTCTCTTCAAAATTCAGTTCTTCTTTAATTAAATTAAATTCAGCTTTTAATCTAAGATATTTAGCATCCACCAGTTCCTCTTTAACAAACTTTTCTACAAATCCATCTAAGGCTTCATCTTCAGTTCTCGCATCTATTCCCCTTACTACCAACAAAGCCCGCGCGGTTAAGAATATCGCCTTTTTTATATTCTGAACAGAATAATCTTTCTTTACCGCTTCTTTAAGATTTATTTCTGCTTCTGTTAAATCTGCTTCAATTATCTCTAATACCCCTGCTCCGCACTCACCTGCCCCTAAACCCGCCAAGGAGAACTCCTCTGTCTTTCCCCAGTCAATATAGAAGTCTTTATTCTCACTATAGTCAGGAACATAACCATACTTATCTGCTATTTCTTCGGCAATTGTTTTAGCCTCTTTTTCAATGAATTCATAGATATCTAAATCTTTGTCTATTTTATTTTCTATGGTTTCCAAAAAATCTTTTAAAAATGAAGGCACATTTTTTGCCGGGATTAAAATTCCCGTATTAAAAGCAAGATGGGTATTTTCTAAATCAACCTTCCCCCCTAAAAAAAGTTTATAGAAAGGGACAGGCCTTGTCTTAATTTTTCTTACTGCACCGCAGAAGGAAACCAAACCAATAGGATGTTGCCCACAGGCATTGGGACAGCCGTTTATCTTTATCTTTATTCTTTCCAATACTTTTTTATTCAAAAAATTATTCTTTATCATTTCCTCTAACTCTTTAGCCAAAGCAGGAGAATTGCAGAGACCTAAGTTACAGGTAGTTGAACCTTTGCAGGCAACAATATCTAAGAGTGTATCAGGATACAAAAAATCTGAAAGAATATTTTTTAATTTTAAATATAAATTATATATCTGTTCTGCATCAACATTTACGAGGTATAAATTTTGCTCGCGCGTTGTCCTAAACTCAATAAAGGAAAGCCCCTCTACTATCCCTACCAATTTTTTAGCAATGTCGGCTTTTAAATCACCTCTAGGAATACGCAGTTTCACTATCAAAAAACCGTCTTGCTTTTGAGGTTGGCAGTTATATTTTAAAAATTCTTTAAATTCTTTATCATTATTTTCTTTTAAAGTTATCGTTTTAGACAAGGGATAATTAAATTCTATCTTTCTTAAAGAAATATATTCATTTTCTCTTAATTCTTTTAACTCTTTTTGATAATACTCCTTGAATTTCTCAAACCCTAAATCTTGAATAAGAAACCTTAAACGGTTGTGATGTTTGTTTTTTCTATCTCCATATTTATAAAAAACATTGCGGATAGCGGTTATAACATAACCTAAGTCTTTTCTCTCAATAAACTCTTCTAATAATTTCGCCTTACAAGAGACCGCGCCCATTCCTCCACCCACAAATACTCTATATCCTAAAGTAGAGTTCTTTTCTGTTGCCAAAAGCCCCACATCATTTACCAAACAGCCTGCACAATCTATTAAACAACCGGAAAAAGCAATTTTAAATTTACGGGGAAGATTGTAAGAAACATCGTCAGCAATGAGATATTCGGTTAAGGAAATGGCATCTTCTCGCACATCAAAAATCTCTTCTTTACATACACCAGCCAAAGGACAGGCGGTTATATTTCTTATAGTATTACCTCCTCCACCACGCGAAGAAAGTTCATATTCTTTTAAAAAATTATGCACCTTAATAATATCTTCTATCTTTATATTATGAATCTGAATATCCTGTCTTGTGGTGATATGTAAAATTCCATCTCCATATAAAATAGAAGCATCGGCTAAAGCCTGAAGTTGAACAGGAGACAGAACCCCCGCTGGAAGTCTTACCCTACACATAAAAACTTTACCACCCCGATGGGAATAATTTCCCCAGGGAACCCTTATCCCAGAAAATCTTGCCCAGGAAGACATTCCTTCTAAAAAGTCCCTTATCGCTGTCTCATATGCCGGTAAATCTTTTTTTATCTTATCCGGTAACTTAAACATTTCTTAAACTATGCCTCAAAGTACTGTTGCATAGAAAAGTATCTCTCTCCCGTATCGGGAAAGATTACCACTACTCTCTTTCCTCTACCTAATTCTTTAGCTACTTTTAAAGCAGCAAAACAGGCAGCTCCTGCGGAAATCCCCACAAAAAGACCTTCTTCTTTTGCCAATCTCTGCGCTGTCTGGAATGCCTCATCATCATCTACAGTGATTATCTCATCAATAATCTTTCTATTCAATATCTCAGGGATAAAGCCAGCACCAATCCCCTGAATTTTATGGGGTCCAGGCTTTCCTCCTGAAAGAACAGCAGAATCCTTCGGCTCAACTGCAAATATCTTAATTTTAGGATTATGTTTCTTTAAGATTTCTCCAACACCTGTAATCGTTCCCCCTGTCCCTACCCCCGCAACGAAGGAATCTAAATTTCCTTTTGTCTGTTCTAATATCTCTTTAGCTGTAGTCTTTCTGTGGATCTCTGGATTTGCTAAGTTCTTGAATTGCTGGGGCATAAAACTGTGGGGAATCTTTTTAAGTAGTTCTTCTGCTTTTTTTATTGCTCCCTGCATCCCTTCAATCCCGGGAGTCAAAACCACTTCCGCTCCATAAGCTTTTAAAATATAAATCCTTTCTAAACTCATCGTCTCTGGCATAGTTAAAATACAACGATAACCTTTTACTGCAGAAACCATGGCTAAACCAATCCCGGTGTTCCCCGAAGTTGGCTCAATGATTGTGGCACCTAACTTTAACAGCCCTTTTTTTTCCGCATCCTCAATCATGGATAAACAAATCCTATCCTTTACACTCCCTCCGGGATTGAAATTTTCCATCTTTGCCAAAATCTCTGCAGAATTCGGTTCAACAATTTTATTTAGCCTTACTACGGGAGTCTGTCCAATCAATTCCAAGATATTCTTAGCAATCCTTTCCGAAAATGGCATTCCCCCTCCCATATAATAAACAAATTCAACCCTATCGTTATCTTTAAGATAAATATTTTGATAGTCTTTCCGCTCAATAATTTTTTCATTTACTTCTACAGTTACCACTTCCGGACGGATATTCTTAATGGCTAAGAGCTGACTTAGATTTATCCCCTCAGATATTTCTTCTTTTTTGCCATTTACAAAAACAAACATTTCTACCTCCTTCGCATTTTCATTTATTAATTTTTGGCAATATAAGTTTTAAATATTTTGTTAATTATTTCTATGGTCTTATCTATGTCTTCTATCGTATGTGCTGTAGATAAAAAATTTGCCTCAAATCCCGAAGGAGAAAAATAAATACCCTCTTTTAATAAACCGTGATAGAACCTTTTAAATAAATCTGCATCTTGGGTCTTAGCGGTATTATAATCTATAATCTCTCTGTTTGCAAAAAACAAGCTAAACATAGAGCCAATAAAATTTATCTTGAGTTTAATTTCAAATTTTTCTGCTATTTGTCTAATATTCTCACAGAGATATTTAGTTAGTTCTTCTAATTTCTTATAGGGATTCCCTTCAAATAGTATCTTCAATGTCTGAAGACCTGCACTTACAGTTAAAGGATTGCCAGAAAAAGTTCCAGCCTGATAGACAGAACCTTGAGGAACCAATAGTTCCATAATCTCTTTTCTTCCGCCAAAAGCACCGCAAGGAAGCCCTCCACCAATTATCTTACCTAAACAAGTCAAATCTGCCTTTACTTTAAAATACTCCTGAGAACTCCCATAAGTTAATCTGAAACCTGTGATCACTTCATCAAAGATTAAGACCAGACTATGTTTATCTGATAACTTTCTTAACTCTTCTAAGAAACCTGGTTTTGGTAAAACTACTCCCATATTCCCTGCCACTGGCTCAATGATTATTCCGGCAAGATCTCCTTTATGTTTCTCTACCAATTCTTGAACTCTCTCTATGTTATTGTAAGGACAAATTATTGTGTCTTTCTTAAAATCCTTGAGGATTCCATCACAATCCAAAAGATAATCAATTGAGCCATGGTATGAGCCAGAAAATTTTATAATCTTATTCTTTTTTGTATATGCACGTGCTAACCTTATTGCACCCATTACTGCTTCTGTCCCGGAATTAGTAAGCCTTACCTTTTCAATAGAAGGTATTGCCTCAACAATAATTTTTGCCAGCTCTGTCTCTAACTTCGTAACTGTCCCAAAGCTTGTGCCTCTTCTTACTGCATCCTGCAACTTCTTGACAATCTCTGGGTGGGCATGGCCTAAAATTAACGCTCCCCAGCTCAGACAATAATCAATAAATTCCCTGCCGCATTCACTATAGAGCTTGGAGCCTTGAGCATGATTTACAAATACAGGCAAACCGCCCACAGCTTTAAAAGAGCGCACCGGGCTGTTTACCCCTCCTACCAGATATCTTTTTGCTTCTTGAAATAATTGTTTGCTTAAATTTATAGCCACTTAGCAACCTCTTTTGCATGATAAGTAATAATTAAATCTGCTCCCGCCCTTTTTATGCCGGTAAGGATTTCTAAGATTAACTGCCTTCTATCAGCTATTCCTTCCCTTGCACCTATCTCTACTAAAGAATATTCTCCGCTAACATTATATGCAGCAATAGGTACCTTAAATTTATGCTTGGCTCTATAGATAATATCTAAATAACATAAAGCCGGTTTTACCATTACAATATCTGCACCCTCTTTTAAATCCTGTTCAATCTCTCTCAATGCCTCATCAGAATTTCTAAAATCCATCTGATATGATTTTCTATCCCCAAATTGAGGAGCTGAATTTAATGCTTCTCTAAAAGGACCATAAAAATTTGAAGCATATTTTGCTGAATAAGCCAAAATTCCTGTTTCTTTAA
>JAMWCN010000073.1 GCA_023819505.1 Candidatus Omnitrophota bacterium
ATTGTGGTAGCAGTGTTTGTAGGGATGCAAATTTATATAAAAAGAGGAATCCAAGGAGTTATAAAACTCAGTGCTGATGATTTAGGAAAGCAGGAAAAAGAAACAGAGCATCCTTTAAAAGGAAAGTTGGAATATAGCCTAAGGAAAAGTAATACTATTTCACAAGAGATAATAAATTTAAAAGGAAGAATTCAGGGTAGTAAAATCGATAAAACTATAGATCAGACAGGTTCAGAATCTCTATCTCAGCAGATATTTATTCCTAAGAGTAAAGAATGATAAAAAAAGCACAAACAATTTTAGAATTAGCAATCCTTATCTTGTGTATAGGCGCAGCTTTAATAACAATGAATATTTATATAAAAAGAGCTCTTCAAGGAAAAATAAGGGATATTTCTGATGAGATAAGTACAAAGAAATATTTTCCTAAAAGTAGTTCTGGTTATTCTCGTATGAGTATAGAACAGAAAAGAAAAGTAGAGGTTTATACTGAAGAGACAAAAGAGCCGGTTGAGTTTGAGGGAGAGTTTTTTGGTGGAGAGTATGTTAAAAGGAAGGATATTTTAGAAAAAGATAAGACTTATCAAAATTCAAATGAGACTCTCTACTAAAGCACAGTCAATTTTGGAACTAGCTATATTTGGTTCAATTATTCTATTTCTATTAGGTGTGCTTATCTCCTATGGTTTAGGGGCAAACTTTGAACAGCATCTTCAGATGCAGACTTTTCGTAAAGCACTCTTTGAAGCATTAAAAAGGGCACATAGTTCTATTAATGTAAATTTAAATGTTATAAAAGATCTTTCTATACCTGATGTAAATTCACCTTTCGATATCTCTGAAACAAGTCCTTACTCTGCAAATATTGCTTTAAGTTGGTCAAATGATCTCTATGCTGGTTTAGATGATTTAGATGAGCGAGACTTACCCCGAATTGATTATATCATCAATGGGGTTCGTAAAACATATAAAATTGCTAATTATAAATATAAAATTGTGCCTGTATCTACAGAAGATGGTGAGTCTGTAGTAAAATTTAAAAGAAAACAGACTGATTTTGAAGATAAATATCTAATTAATGGAACTGAAGGTAGTGATGGTATCTATTGGTATTGGGAGGAAGTTGATGCTCAAGTGGTAGGAGAAAATGATAGTTTAGATGTAGATAATGATAAAAAGGAGGAAACAGTTATAAAAGTAATAAAAGGCGAAATTACCGATAAGGATGGAACAACGAGAACAGTAACAACTGGGCTTTGGTATTTAGATTTTCAGGAAGGTGAGATCGATTTAACTTCTGAAACACCAGGAGGATTGCAATATTATAAATATACCAAAGAGATAGAAATTAACCCCCAGGATACATATTTAGAGAAAAATGAAACAGCCCAAGGTATAATTACAACCGCTATCTCTAAAATAAAGGAAAAAATTAGCCGACTAATTAAGACTAAAAAAGGAGATGAAGAAGTTGTCTCTGAGATTGAAAGAGAGGAAGGGGTATCTTGGTCTACTCCTCATTAGAGGGCAGGTTACTTTAGAGTTAACTGTAGCTTTAATTGTTACTATTTTATTTTTAATAGGGATTACTAAGATATTTGTCTGGTTAAATCAAACTATGGTAGAAAGACAACAGGCTTATCAAGATACAAGGCCTAAAACTACAGCAGGGGTAACTAAAGATAAAATTAATTTCTATACACCTAAAAAATTAGATATATTTGGAGAAGAAAGTGAATAGAGATTTTATATTTATCTGGTATCAAAGAATAAAGAAAAAGACTCCTTCCGGTCAAATTGCTGCTTTACTTACTTTAGTAATCGCTATTATTTTTATCTTTATCGCTATCACTATAAATATAGGTAAAATAAGCAAAACAAAACTTCTCACCCAAATCGCTAGTGATACTGCTGCTTTAAATTTAGCCTCTATTTTAAGTAGTATAGGAAATTATCATGTGCAGACTAACTTAGAGGGGAAAATTTCAGTATGTAAGTATATGTGGAATCCTATCTTTGCTCTTTTTGTTATAGCTATTGCTATTATCTCCATGATATTTACTGGGCCGGTTACTTTAGCGGAGATATTACTTTTGCTTAGCGGTATATTAGATTTTGTAACAGATGTATTTATCTCTACCCCTGCTATGATTGAAGCTTTTAATTCCTATATGAGGGATTTAGATGGAGAAACAAAACTTGAAGAAAATGCTATTCAGTCTGCTCTTACTATCTTAGTTAATGACCCTGTATTTGTTCAAGATATCCATGACTATGATCAGGATGAAGATACCAACGATTTAATTTATCGTTTTGAAGCTTGGTATGCAGAAAGACTTTTAGTAATGGGTAATAAATTTAAAATTATTGAAGATTTTATTAAGAATATGCTTCCTAAATTAAAAGTAGCAGATGATAATTTATATGATTTTGTAATTTACACCGCAGGAGATCAATTTAGCAACCCCGACAATCCTCCTGATCCAGAAGAAACAGAATTTAAAATTTGGATGAAAGAAGTAGAAAATGGTATCAGCTATAAGAATATAGATATAAATGCTAATACACTTTATAATGAAACGATAACTACTGATTTTCCTTTCTGGAAAGAAGGCGTTGAAGATGAAGCCTATGATAGATTAGATGAGTTTGTAAATTTGGCTATTTCATTTCATCTCTGGGCTTACGGTGGATGGGTGTATAATGCACAGGACCAGAAGATGGAATTTATACCAGGAATTTTAAATTTAAGTATGGATACTTTAAAGGATGCATTTAGAACTTGGTATCCTGCTTTATTAAATTATGCACGAAATTTTAATGGTTGGATGAAACCTCTGCGTTGTTGGATATGGAACTATTGGGGTTGTTCAGATTGTGATCATTTAGCAGGTGATTGTGATGTAGGTAGTGTTACGATAAGTAATGATAGAGATAATAACGAGACAGTTTATGATAATACTTTAAGGTATGTTCTTGTAGAAAAAATAGTTGAATTGGAAGAAAAAATAAAAAAAATTACTGATGAGGAGACAAAGAAGAAAATTAAAGAATCAATAGATAAATTAAATGAACATATCTCTAAAATTGATACTACCGTAGGAGAGTTTAGTAACGCAAGGGGTGGAATGTTTGTTTTGGAAACATTTATAAGCGATACTTTAAAAAATAACGAGTTTATAAAAAGACTTAATGAATTATCTCAACCAAATATCGCTATTTATTCTTGGCAAGATTCTTTAGGTTGGCATGCTGTAAGGGTAAGGGTTGTTTCTGAAAGGAATAGAGATTTATTTTATAATCGTTGTTTATCTGGTCAATCCCCTAACTGCAAGATTAAAAGTCCTTATCCTGAAAAAAGGAAGGTTTCATGGTTTAAAACTTGTGCTGAGTTAAAAAATCCTACGGGATTAATAGGTGTAGAAGTTACCCGCTATGATGAAGATAATCCTGTAAAATTTTCTTCTGGAGGACTTCTTTGGAATTTCCGCATTAGAAAAAATCCTTCTCAAGAAATCAAAGAGTTTGATCCTGAAAATCCCGAATATTTTTTAGATAACTACGGAATTAAAAGTATAGCTATAGTTGCTTATGGACCAAAACTTACAGATATTTATTTTGAATAAAAAAAGAATTAAAGCTCTCTCTATATTAGAGTATGCTTTGCTTATTGTTATTGTTGTAGGTGCTTTAGTTGCAATGCAATTATATCTAAAGAGAAGTATTGCCGGTTATTGGCGGGAGAGCATAGATACCTTTGGTTTCGGTATGCAGTATGAACCGCATCTTACTAATAAATAATGCTTAAATTTTTAATCCTTATATTTATATCTGGTTCTTTAATTCTACTGGGTAGCTCAATTCTATCTTTATTCCTTACTCATTTAGAGAAAATTCATAAGAAGAGACTTGAAGAAACAGTTAATAAATTAGAGACACTCTTTGTAGATGTAGAGAAAAAGAAATTATCTAGGCTTTTCTTATTTACTCCTGTTGGTTTTAGTCTGTTCGGTTTTCTTATTTTGCGCAATCTTTTAGGAGTTATAATAGGATTAATTTTAGGATTAAGTTTTCCTACCCTTGTAGTTAAAAATATAGAAAAGAGAAGGAAAAAGAAGTTTAGGGATCAACTTATCGATGCTTTACTCCTTATTTCTAATTCTTTGAAGAGTGGCCTTTCATTTTTGCAGGCAATTGAAGTGGTGGTAGAAGAGATGCCACCACCTATAAGTCAAGGATTTAAAATACTTTTAAATGAGAATAAGATGGGACTTCCTTTTGAAGAATCCTTACAGAGACTAAATAAAAAGATGTATTCTGAGGAGCTTAATCTTATGGTTACTTCTATTTTAGTAGCTAGAGAAACCGGAGGGGATCTAAGTAGAATTTTTGAGCGTTTAGTTTATACTTTAAGGCAAAAAAATAAAATCTTACGCCAAATTGAGACTTTGACTTTACAGGCAAGACTGCAAGGAATGATTATGATGGTTCTTCCAATTATCTTTGCTTTCGGTATAACTCAGGTAAATCCCCGTTATTTTGATACGATGCTACATTCAGAGATAGGTAGATTTCTTTTATTATATGCAGTTTTCTCTCAAATTATAGGTATGTTTTTAATCAGAAGATTAAGCAAACTGGAGGTATAAATTTGATTTATCTTAGTTATATTTTAATTTTATCGAGCGCATTATTTGTTGGCTTAGCTTTAAGTTCTCATTCTAAAGTTAAACCAAAGATAGAACTCATTCCTTCCGAAGAGAATGTAAATCCTCTTTTAATAAAGAGAAAATCTTTTTTTAAATTATTCGATTTTCTCCTTCCTTTAAATAAAGTTATTGTTGACCGTTTAGGTAGAAGAAGATTGGAAGATTTACTTTTAGCCAGTAAAACTCCTTTACTTGCCGAAGATTTCTTTTTTATTAAAGAACTAATTTTAGGATTATGTCTTTTTGTTCTCTTTTTTACCAAAGGAGGATTTTTAGGAATTTTTCTTTTAGGAATGAGTTTAATTGTTCCTGATTTTTATCTTAAATTAAGACTTAAAAAAAGACAACGCTATATTATTAGGGAACTTCCGGATGTGATAGATTTACTTTCTTTATGCGTAAATGCAGGTTTAGATTTTGGAGTAGCAGTAAAATGGGTAGTAGATAAATCTAAGCCTTCTCCCTTAATTGAGGAATTGGGACTTTTTTTATTAGAGACAAAAGTTGGCAAACCGCGTAGACAAGCTTTACAGGATATGGCAAGAAGACTTAATTTACCCGAGATTTCTTCTTTCTGTCGCACCCTTATCCAAGCAGAGCGCCTAGGTACACCCGTAGAGTCTGCTTTAAATATACTCTCTGAAGAGACAAGGGATTACCGTTTCCGCAGAGGTGAAAGATTGGCTTTACAAGCTCCTATAAAGATGCTTTTTCCTTTAATTTTCTTTATTATGCCAGTAGTAGGAATTATTGTAGGAGGACCTGTTCTTTTACAATTTCTAAAAGGAGGAATTCCTGGGTTTAAAGGCTTTTAACTTTAAATATAAAAATGTCCACTCTATCTTAAGACCGTTTCTCTATCCAAAGAGAGAACGTTTCTCCATTATTTCCGCTAAATGCCAGGGATAGTATCAATATAAAAGATAAAAGAAGGTAGAAGAAATACGGTAAAATTATATATAAAAATGTCCAATCTGAAATGGAGAAGGGGCAAAAGAAAGCGAAATTCCTTAGTGGCTAAAAAAGCCTATTTCGCTAGCAAGCCCCTTCTTCAAAATTTAAAAAAGAGTGGGTAAAAATTAGGAGAGAAGAATTGAATTAAGAAAATAGCAATTTTTATGGGGATTGTTAGAATGGAGATATATATGGTATGTAGAGATGTAAACTTATGTAAAAATAGAGAAACGGTCTACGAAGAGGTGAAGAAACGGTCTTAAGAAGAAAGCGTTATCTGGGAAGGAAAAATTTTCTCTTGACAAATTGAAAAATATATGTTATATTTTAGTTGCTCT
>JAMWCN010000074.1 GCA_023819505.1 Candidatus Omnitrophota bacterium
TCTCTAGCTGCTAAAAGTGCTGCTTCATTACAGAGATTAGCTAAATCTGCACCAGAGAAACCAGGAGTAAGCTTAGCAATGGAAGCTAAATCCACATCAGGAGCAAGCCTTAACTTACGTGTGTGAACTTTAAGGATCTCCTCCCTTCCCTTTATATCTGGAAGATTTATTACAATATGACGGTCAAATCTACCCGGTCTTAAAAGTGCAGGGTCTAAGGTATCAGGTCGGTTTGTAGCAGCGATAAGAATCAAACCTTGAGTAGAATCAAAACCATCCATCTCTACAAGGAGCTGATTTAAAGTCTGCTCCCTCTCATCATGACCTCCACCGATTCCTGCAAATCTAAGCCTTCCTACCGCATCGATCTCATCAATAAAAATGATTGCTCCTTTATTAGATGATTTGGCTGCGCGTCTACCTTGTTCAAAAAGATCTCTAACTCGAGAGGCACCCACACCCACAAACATCTCTACAAAGTCTGAACCGCTGATACTAAAGAAAGGTACCCCTGCTTCGCCTGCCACTGCCTTTGCTAATAGAGTCTTTCCTGTTCCCGGAGGACCTACTAAAAGGACACCTTTAGGAATCTTACCTCCTAAACGCTGAAATTTTTTAGGATCTTTTAAGAATTCAATTACCTCTTTTAATTCCTCCTTTGCCTCATCTACACCTGCCACATCATTAAAAGTAACTCTTTCGGATTCTTTACCGCTGTGGATACGTGGTCTCACCTTTCCAAAAGAAAGGATCCGATTTCCTAACTGCTCTCCTCTAGAAGCCATTATCCACCAAAATAGTATGAGTAGAAGTATCGGACCTAAAGAAAAAAATAGATTTGACAATAATGTCCTTGCAGGAACAATCTTAAAGTTGGTTACATTAGCTCTTATCAAAGAAAGTATCTCTGTATCGTTATCAGGGATATAAACAAAAAATCTTGTTCCATCAATTAAATCTCCCTGCAGAAGCCCCTCAGTTTTAGAGAGACTCTTTATATCTTGGGGTCGAGTTTTTAATATCTGATAGAGTTGACTGTAAGTTAACTCTCTAGGTAAACCCTTCGTAGAAACTTCAATATTGTTTAACAACCAAAAAATCCCTAAAATAACTATTAACCATAATATGGAATTCCGACTAAATTTTTTCTTTGCCATAATTCATCACCTTCTTTAAATTTAATTATAGCTTAAATATATATAAAATCAAGCCAGTTTAATTAAATTAATAAAATCTTCTATTGAGACATCTTCTGGTCGGATAGAATAAGAAAGGTTATATTTTTCAAAGAAAGTATTTAGTTTATCCAAAGGAAAAAATTCTCTTAAAGTGTTTTTAAGCATCTTCCTTCTTTGACTGAAAGCGATTCTAATTATTTTAAAAAGTTTTTTCTCCTGTTTTCTATCCAGAGGTCTTTTTCTTTTCATTATTAATCTTAAGAAAGTAGAATCTACTTTAGGCACAGGATAAAAACAGGTTTTTTTAATATCGAAGATTACTTTTGGTTCAGTATAGTATTGGATAAAACAACTGAATGAACCATACTCTTTAGAACCTGGTTTGGCAACTATTCTTTTGGCAAATTCTTTCTGAAGAGTTAAAAATATAAAATCTATTTTATCGTTATATTTTATAAGATGCTCCAAGATAGGGGTACTGATATAGTAAGGGATATTTCCTATCACCTTTAATCTACCAGGTAAAAAAGAAAAGTATCTTTTTATATTTAATTTCAAAATATCTGCCTTTATTATTACTACATTTTTAAAATTTATGAATTTATCTTTCAATAACCTACATAAATCTTCGTCTATCTCTACAGCGTAGACTCTTGCATTACTTTTAGCAATAAGTTGAGTAATCTCCCCCCTTCCTGGACCGATTTCTAAAATGAGATCATCTTTATTTAGATCGCAATTTAAAATTATCTTTCTTTGAATATTTCTATCTATAAGAAAATTCTGCCCTAAGATTTTTTTAGGTCTCACATCTTTTCTGATTAATATAACATTTAACTGCTAATTTTATCGCCTCTACCAAAGAAGCTTCAGAAGCAATCCCTCTACCCGCAATATCAAAAGCTGTTCCATGTAATGGGGATGTTCTTATAAAAGGAAGGCCTAAGGTAAGATTTACTCCACTGGAGAAATCCAAAATTTTTAAAGGTATCAAAGCCTGATCATGATACATAGCGATTACAGCGTCAAAGAATCCTTCTTTGGCTTTTAGAAAAAGAGAATCTGAAGAAAAAGGACCAAATATAGATTTCTTCTTTCTCTTCGCTATCCTTATTGCAGGGATAATAATTTCTTCTTCTTCCCTACCCATTAGACCACCATCAGAGGCATGAGGATTCAGACTGCAAACTGCTAAATTTGGTTTCTTTATATTAAACCAATTTATAAGAGCGTATTCTGTTAAAAAAATAGTCTTTAAGATACTATCTTTGTTTAAACTCTTGGAAACATCTTTTAAAGCGATATGGGTAGTTACTAAACTTATACGGATATATTTATTAAGAAGCATCATTGCATAATCCTTTACTTTAAATCTCTCTGCCAGATAATCAGTATGCCCTCGCCACTTAAAACCTATCTTATCTGTTGCTTCTTTAGATATAGGTAATGTCACCAGACAATCTAACAGATCTTGTTTAATCATCTGAACTGCTTTCTCTAAATAATCTATAGAGGCTTTAGCATATTCTTTTTTTACCTTGCCAAAAGAAAAATTATTTTTAGAAACATTTTTGAGATCTATGAGTTTAAAATCTAATCCTTTAGGTTTAAAGATATTGATTACGAAACTATCTCCGATAACTATAAATTCTACTTTTTTTAGATAAGAAAGTTTCCTTAAAGCTTTAACTAAAATTTCTGCACCTATCCCTGCAGGGTCCCCTAAGGTAAGACCAACTTTAATTTTTTCTGATTTTAATATAGGATTTATTCTTAATTTCATCTAACCAAACCTTTAAATAATCTTTCAATTTTTTCTCAAATAAGAAATCATAGATAAATTGCTTTACCTCAGCAAATTCTCTCTGTTTAGAAGGAAAAATTTCATCTATATAGAAAATGTAGTAAAGGTTCTCTAACTTAATTAATTCTGAGTTCTCATTTAAGTTTAAATTAAATATAATATCTTGGATCTCTTTTCTTAATTGATCTTTATCTACTATACCTAAATCCTTTAAATTTGAAAGGTAGTTTCTAGATACTTTTTTAAAACCATCCCTTTTAATAAATTCTAATATCTGCTTAGCTAATTCTTCATCTTCAAATACAAGAGCAAAAACTTTTCTTTTTTCCTGTTCAATAAAATCAGCTTTATTCTTCTCATAAAACTCATTTATCTCATAAGGATAAATAAAAACCTTAGGTTTTATCTTCTTATCTATAAAGGTAGATATAAGTATCTGTTCGCTTATCCGATTACGGATATCCGCTTCAGTTAAACCTTGCATCTTTAAAGCATTATCAAAATCTTTTGTATTTTCATAGTGCTTTTTTATCTCTTTTAAGCGCGATTCTACCAACGACTTATCTACATTTATACTCTCTTTCTTCGCCTGTTGTATAATAAGTCTGTCTTCTATAAGGCGTTGTAAGAGTTCTTCTTCCATCAAAGATAAATTTTTTTCAATCTCTTGCTCATTAGAATAATTTTTCTTTAATTGTATCCGCATAAATTCTAAAAAATCATTAAGGTCTTTACGCGTAACAATCTCATTATTGACTATAGCTAGTATATCATTATCTGCGGAACTTAAACTTATAGACATCAAAATTAAAATAATAGAAATTATAAAATTCCTAACCATAACCTAACCTCTTCAATTGAGCAATAGTTTCTCTTAAAAGCCTACAGTAAAGGTCGAATCCTACTGACTCTACAAAGCCGTGCTGTTGATAACCTAGAAGGTTACCCGCTCCTCTTATCTGGAGATCGTGCATAGCAATTTTAAATCCTGAGCCAAATTCTACAAAATTCTTAATTGCCTCTAAGCGTTTTTTTGCATCTAATGAAAGTTTCTCTTTAGGAGGAACTAAAAAATAGGCATAAGCTTTACGATCAAATCTACCCACCCTTCCCCTAAGTTGATGTAAATCAGAAAGTCCAAATTCATGAGCATTATTTACAATAAGGGTGTTAGCGTTAGGGATATCTATTCCAAGTTCAATTATATTAGTACAGAGGAGTAGATTAAGCTTACCTTTAAGAAAATCTAAAATTATCTTTTCAAGCTTCCAAGAAGCTAATTTACCATGGGCAAGTCCTATCTTCAGATAAGGAAAAAGTCTTAAGAGTTTTTCTTCTATCCTCTCAATATCCATTATCCGATTATGTATAAAGTAAATTTGGCCATTACGCGCTAATTCTTTGGAGATTGCCTGTTTAATTAAATCCTCATCATATTCTACCACATAAGTTTCAATAGGCAAGCGACTAGGGGGAGGGGTTTGAATTAAAGATATATCTTTTATTCCCATAAGTCCCATATAGAGCGTACGGGGGATAGGAGTAGCGGTAAGAATAAGCACATCTGTATTTACTTTTAAGGATTTTATCTTCTCTTTTGCTCTTACTCCAAACCTCTGCTCTTCATCGATGATTAATAGACCTAAATCTTTAAATTTTACATCATCTGCTAATAAACGATGGGTGCCTACAATGATATCTATTCTGCCTCCTTTTAAATCCTCTAGAATCAATCTTTGTTCTTTTTTTGTTCTGAATCTAGAAAGCATCTCTACCCTTACAGGAAAATTTTTTAATCTTTGAAGAAAATTTTGATAATGTTGCTCTGCAAGCACAGTGGTAGGAACTAAAAAGGCTACCTGTTTAAAATCCTGTACTGCTTTAAAAGCAGCGCGCATAGCTATCTCTGTCTTTCCATAACCTACATCTCCACAGATTAGCCTCTCCATAGGATGTTCCTTTTCCATATCTGACTTTACATCATACCAGGCTTTTATCTGATCAGGGGTTTCTTTATAGGGGAAGGTTTCCTCAAATTCTTTCTGCCAATCTGTATCAGCAGAAAACTTAAAACCTTTAGTAGTCATACGCATAGCCTGAAGCATCAAAAGTTCCCACGCAAAACGGTTTATTCCTTTTTTTACTTTTTCTTTTATCTTCTGCCATTCCTTTGTTCCTAAACGGGAAAGCTTTGGTCTTATCTTACCAAAACTTATATACTTATGAATAAGATGGATATTTTCTATAGGTAAGTAGAGTTTTTCCTTACGATCATACTCTATAACCAGATGGTCTTTATATTCATTTTCTACCTTAAGCTTATCTATACCTAAAAATCTACCTATGCCATGGTGTATATGGACTACATAATCGCCTATCTCTAAATCTAAAAGGTTATTTAAAGGTAATTCCTCATGATAATGGATAAAATGGCGGGGTAGAGATTTACTTACAGGTAGAATTATAACCATAGTATTTTCAAATAAAACTTTCCCGGTAATATTATCAAAACTCCAGATAGAGCTAATTACATTCCCATCTAACTCGATCCTAACAGGATATTCAAAGGTTAAAGGAAATATATCCAAAATACCTCCTCTTAATGCAAATTCTGTCTCCTGGTATACTTTATCCTGCCTTTTATATCCAAACTCAACTAAATCCGAGATAATCTTATCTAAATCTATCTCTTTAAATCTATAAAGTTTTAATGCCTTAAACATTTTAGAAGGAAAATTATCTTGAACGACTAAAAGCTAAAACTAAAGGTGAGGCAATAAAGATAGTAGAATAAACACCGCAGATAAAACCTACCAGTAAAGTAAAGGCAAAATTATTAAGTACATCTGTACCCCAGATGAGAAAAGCTAATACCACCAAAAGGGTTATCGCTGTAGTTAACACGGTACGAGATAAGGTTTGGTTTATACTTAAATTTATAAGCTCAATTAAAGAGTATTTCTTAAGGTATCTTACATTCTCCCTCACTCTATC
>JAMWCN010000075.1 GCA_023819505.1 Candidatus Omnitrophota bacterium
AATTCTTGACAAAAAAATTTTATTGTGATAAAAATTTGTAATCTAAATTATAGGGAGGATAAGAAATAAAATTGAAAAATAAAATATAAAGGGCTCAAAAGAGATAAAAGAGAGCCCTTATTTTTTTGTTTAATTTAAAATCTATCTAAAAATTAAATAAAATGATAGTAGGTTTAACTTACGATTTAAAAACTGATTATAAATTTAGAGAAAATGAACCTCCCGATGCCAATGCAGAATTTGATTTACCACAAACTGTAGATACGGTTGCCTCAGCAATTGAATCTTTAGGATTTAAAGTTAAAAGAATTGGCAATGTCTATAACCTTTTAAAGAATTTAGACAATTTAGGAGTAGATATTGTTTTTAATATTGCGGAAGGAAAAGATACGCGCAATCGCGAATCACAGGTTCCGGTTATTCTGGAAACATTGGGTATTCCTTATGTAGGTTCGGATGGACTCACTTTAGGACTTACCTTAGATAAAATTACCACCAAAAGGCTCATGATCTCAGAAGGTATCCCTACACCAAAATTCTTTGAGGCAAAGACAGCAGAGTACATAAATGTAGACCATCTAAATTTTCCCCTGATTGTAAAACCCCGCTATGAGGGTTCTTCCAAAGGTTTGGATGTGAAAGCCAAAGTAGATAATGAGATGGAATTAAAAGAGCGCATAAAATATATCATCTCAACTTATAAGCAACCTGCACTAGTTGAGGAGTTCATTAGAGGTTATGAGTTTACAGTAGCAATTGTGGGTAATGATGAACCCAAGGTATTTGCTCCGGTACAGACTAAAATCGATGGGAGATTAAAGCCTGGAGATCTCTTTTATAGCTTTGAGCGTCTGATAGACCCCAGTAGGATTGAATATATCTTTCCACCTCTGATTGAAGAAAGATTTCAGAAGGAGATGATGGAACTTGCCTTGAAGGTCTATCGGATTGTGGATTGTCGGGATTTTGGTAGGGTAGATTTTCGTATGGATGAAGATGGTCATCCTTATGTTTTAGAGATAAATCCTCTGCCCTGTCTATCCACAGAGGATGTTTTCAAGATCATTGCGGATAAAATCGGGATTTCTTATAAAGAGATGATTGGAAAGATTCTATTCAGTGCTTTAAGGAGGTATAACCTAAAACCATAAATTGGAAAATCACCCGAGTACCACAATAGAAGAAAGGAAACAGGCCGAATTACAAGAGATAGACCTTCCTTTAGTCATCCGTCGTATCCGCGATTATCAGCAGATAGAAATCTTTAAAGAAGTCAATCCTTTAGATTGGGAAGACTGGCATTGGCAGATGAAGAACAGGATTTTTACCAAGGAGGTCTTATCTAAATTTATAAGACTAAGTCCTGAAGAAGAAAAAGGAATTGAGAAGGCTTCGGGGAGACTGAAGATGGCTATCACTCCTTACTGGGCTTCTTTAATTGATCCTGATGATCCCAGATGCCCTTTAAGGAGACAGGCAGTACCTACAATTTATGAGACAATCATTGGACCCCATGAGATGGTTGATCCTTGTGCTGAGGATAGAGATATGCCTACCCCTGGACTAGTGCATCGCTACCCTGATAGGGTTCTCTTTTTAGCTACAGAGCAATGCGCAATGTATTGTCGTCACTGCACCCGCAGAAGAAGGGTAGGTGAAGATAAAGAATTCCAAGATATAAAGAGTCGTTTAGAAAAAGCTATAGATTATGTAAAATCAAACCGTAAGATTAGAGATGTATTGATCTCAGGAGGAGACCCTTTAGTTTTAGAGGATGATATTTTAGAAGAGATAATTAAGGGATTTAAAAGTGTTCCCAATGTGGAGTTCTTGAGGATAGGTACACGTATCCCTGTAAGTCTTCCCCAACGCATTACTCCTAAATTGATCAATATGCTTAAAAAGTATTCTCCAATTTGGATGAGTCTTCACTTCAACCATCCCAAAGAGATCACCAAACGCTGTAAGATTGCCTGTGAGATGCTGGCAGATGCAGGTATCCCTTTAGGTAGTCAAACTGTGCTTTTAAAAGGAATAAATGATAGACCTTATATAATGAAGAAACTTATGCATGAGTTGTTAAAGATAAGGGTAAGACCTTATTATATCTATCAATGCGATCCTGTAAAAGGAACTTCCCATTTTCGCACACCGGTAGCAGTAGGTATAAATATTATGGAAAAACTACGTGGGCATACATCAGGTTATGCGGTTCCTACCTATGTTATTGATGGTCCAGGTGGGGGAGGGAAAATTCCTGTAGCTCCTAACTACATCATCTCCCAGGCAAAAGGAAAATATGTCTTACGCAACTATAAAGGAAAGATCTATACCTATCTAGAGTAATTTTTATATTCCAATTGCTGTAAATTTAATTCGTAAGGATTCCTTTTAACTTGACGATTGTTTATTTTTTTTCTATAATGTAATTCCAAATTGAAAGGTTGATTTTTATGGATATACAGAATAAAAGAACGGTTGCTATCGTAGGTCATGCCCAATCAGGAAAGACTACCCTTTCGGAGAGTATCCTTTATTTCTGTAAAGCAACCACACGCAAAGGAAGCGTTGCTGAGGGAACCACTTTAAGTGATTACAGCTTCGATGAGATTGAACGCAAGAACTCTATCAATGCAAGTTTTCTCTTCTGCGATTTTGAAGGGATAAAGATACAGTTAGTTGATACTCCTGGTTATGCGGACTTTTTTGGTGAAGTTATCTCTTCTATAAGAGCGGTAGATAACGCTATTGTAGTAGTAGATGCAACTACAGGGGTAGAGGTGGGCACGGAAAAAGCTTGGCAACTTTTAGATGAGGCAGGTTTACCCAGAATAATTTTTATAAATAAATTAGATAAAGAAGGAGCAAATTTCGATAAAGTTTATCAGGAGATAAAAGAACGCCTCTCTAAAAAAGCGATAGTTTTAGATGCCAAAGATTCTGTAGAATTGATGGAATTAGCTGCGGAAAGTGATGATTTGCTTCTGGAAAGGTATCTTTCCCAAGGCTCCTTAAGTGAAGAGGAGATAGATAGAGGTCTTTTTCAGGCAATAAGTAAAGCAAAGATTTTTCCAGTGATTAAAGGTTCTGCTCTATTAGATGAAGGGATAGAATCTCTTCTTAAAGTAATAAAGAAATATTTAGCTTCACCTTTAAATAGGGCAAGACTTGAAATATTAGATGCAAATAATCCTAACAATAAAAAAGAGTTAATTTTTAGCCCGGATTCTTTTTTTAGTGGTTTTGTTTTTAAAAGTATATTTGATCCTTATGTAGGTCAATTAAGTATCATTAGAGTATTTTCGGGAAAAATCTCCTCCAATACTGAATTCTATAATTCTACCCGCAAAATTAAAGAAAGATTTGGCCAGATCTACATCCTCCAAGGTAAAGAACAGCGTCCTGTAGATTTAGCTACCTGTGGTGATATTGTAGCGATCCCTAAATTAAAGGAAACACAGACTCAGGATTCCTTATGTGAGGAGAAAGAGCCAATTCTTTTTCCTCCTTTGATTTTCCCAGAATCTTTAATCTCTGCTTCAGTTAAACCGCGTTCGCGTCAGGATGAAGAAAAAATCTCCCAGGCATTAAGTAAATTAACTTTGGAGGATTTAACCTTTAAAACCTATCGGGATCCAGAGACAAAAGAATTAATCATCTCTGGTTTAGGAGACCTGCACTTGGATGTTATGATCCAAAGATTAAAAAAAAGATTTTCTGTGGATGTAGAACTTTCCCGACCGCGCATAGCTTATAAAGAGACTGTTACTAAGATAGTTAAAGTCCAAGGTAAATACAAACGCCAATCCGGTGGCCGTGGTCAATACGGAGATGTTTGGATTGAAGTTTCTCCTTTAGAAAGGGGAAAAGGTTTTGTCTTTGTCGATAAGATTTTTGGAGGAGCTATCCCTAAAAATTTTATCCCCGCAGTAGAAAAAGGGATCCGTCAAGCGATGGAGGAAGGGGTTTTAGCAGGTTATCCTATCGTAGATATTCAGGTTGTGCTTTACGATGGTTCATACCATGAGGTCGATTCTTCGGATATCGCTTTCCAAATTGCAGGTGCTATGGCTTTAAGAAAAGCAGCTCAAGATGCTGGTCCTGTGCTTCTAGAGCCAATAATGGATGTAGAGGTACTTGTCCCTGAGGATTATCTTGGTCAAATTTCTGGAGATATAAACTCTCGACGTGGAAGGATTATGGGTATGGAAGCAAGAGGTAAAATTCAAGTAGTAAAAGCTCAAGTTCCGCAAGCAGAACTCTTTACCTATGCAAATGATCTGCGTTCTATGACAGGGGGAAGGGGAACTTTTACGATGAGATTTTCTCATTATGAAGAGGTTCCTGCAAAGATTGCTTCTGCAATAATTTCTCAATATCAAGCGCAGAAAAAAGAGGAACAAACTTAAAAAAGGGAATTTATCTTGAAAGTTGCACTTTGGGGTATAGATTACCCTTTAGGGAAGAAAAATCTTTTAGATGAGCGCCTTGAAAGATTAGAAAAAATTATTCATTCTACAAAGACTATTCCTATTCAGATAGAACTCCAAGATTCCAGTTATCTAAAGACAGCAGATGCTTTTTTAGCAAGAACAGATTTAAAACAGGATTTAATTCTTTTAGATTTGGAGTTAATTGAGAATTTAATTTCAAAAGGAGATATAAAACAAGATCTTGCTTTCCGTATAAAGAATTCTTTAGAGAAGGAGATACTATTAAAAGAAGCCAGTTTCAGCCAGGAGGAATTCAAATTTCTTGTGCAGTTTGGTTTTCTTAGCTGTAGACCCCATATATTTATAGATCCTGAAGAAAGTAATAAAATCCTTTCTTGTTTAAGAGAACTTTATTACGCTTCAACTCGTATCTGTTTTTTTACTACCAATCAGAAAGAACTGCGCGCCTGGGAGATTAAAAAAGGAACTACCGCCTATGAAGCTTCCGGGCTTATCCATTCAGATATCCAAAGGGGATTTATCAAAGCAGAGGTATTAAGTTATAAAGATATTTTAGAATCGGGTAGTATTCTTCAGGCAAAGGCAAAAGGTTTGATGAGATTGGAAGATAGAGATTACCTAATCAACGACGCCGACCTTATCTATTTTAGATTCAGTGTATAAAAAGGAGGATTTAGTTTATGTTAAAAATAAAAAATGCTTTGGTAAGTGTATCTAATAAAAGAGGGATTGTTGATTTCTGCAAAAAAATTTCTTCATTGGGGATTAAGATTATATCTACAGGTGGAACTGCTAATCTTTTAAAAGAAAATGGCTTAAAGGTAGAAGAGGTTTCCGATTATACAGGATTCCCCGAGCTACTCGATGGAAGAGTAAAAACTTTACACCCTAAAATCCACGCAGGGATTTTAGCCTTAAGAGAGAATCCCAAACATATGCAGACTTTAAGAGAATACAATATAGAACCAATCGATATGGTGGTAGTAAATCTCTATCCTTTTGGGGAGGTAATTAAAAAAGAAAAAATAACTCTTAATGAGGCAATAGAAAATATCGATATCGGAGGTCCCACGATGTTAAGATCTGCTGCCAAAAATTATAAGTCAGTTGCGGTTATCTGCGACCCTTCAGATTATGAAAAAGTTATTGATGAGCTTGAAAGAAATAAAGGCTTTTTATCAGAGGAACTTTTAAAAGAGTTAGCTTTAAAGGTATTTAATCATACAGCTATTTATGATGCAGGTATCTATGACTATTTAAATAGTCAATTTAAAAAAGAACTCTTTCCCCAAAATTTAATTCTAAGTTTTGAGAAGATTCAAGATCTCCGTTATGGAGAAAACCCCCATCAAAAGGCTAGTTTCTATAAAGAAAGGGATAGAGGAGGCGGAATTGTAAACATTAAACAGCTGCAAGGAAAAGAACTCTCATTTAATAATATTTTAGATCTAGATTCGGCATTTAATTTAGTAAAGGAGTTTGAAGATC
>JAMWCN010000076.1 GCA_023819505.1 Candidatus Omnitrophota bacterium
TCCATCTAGTTTATTAATCGGGGCGGACGGATTTGAACCGTCGACCTCTTGAACCCCATTCAAGCGCGCTAATCCAAACTGCGCCACGCCCCGAAATCAACCTCCTCCTCTTTACTTCTGCGTAACATCAAAGTTTTTACTGCTCTTAAAGGAGATTTATTCTTATAGAGAACAAGATAAACTTCTTCAGTAATCGGCATCTCTACTTTATATTTTTTACTGAGCAAATAACCTGCCTTAGTAGTATATATACCTTCAGCAACCATCTTCATACTTTTTATAATAGCTTTGAGTTTTCTACCTCTGCCAATCTGCTCTCCTACAAATCTATTTCTACTAAAAAGACTCATACAGGTAGTAGCCATATCTCCTAATCCACTTATACCAAAAAATGTCTGCTGTTTTGCACCCATCTTTATACCTAAACGCATGATCTCTACCAATCCCCTTGTCAAAAGAGCAGATTTTGTATTTGTACCAAAACCTAATCCGTCAGCGATCCCGCAAGCAATTGCAATTATATTTTTAAGGGCTCCCCCTAACTCTACACCGATAATATCGCTGTTAGTGTAGATTCTAAATTTATCCGTAATAAATATATCCTGGAGAAATTTACTTATACTCTTATCTTCCGAAGCAACTACTGCAGTAGTAGGGATACCTCTAGCTACTTCATAAGCAATCGTTGGACCGGAAAGGACACCTAATTTTATATTACCTAATTCTTGCTTTATCACTTCTGACATCCTCATTAAAGAATTAAGCTCTATCCCTTTAATTACACTTAGAAAAATAGACTCTTTTGGATAAGGATATAATTTTACTTTTCTTAAAATTGATCTTAAATAAAGAGAAGGTATAGCTAAGATGATTAAATCTTTATTAAAAATAGCATCCTTTAAATCAGAAGTGATCTTTATATCTTTAGGAATTTTTATTCCTGGCAAAAATTTTACATTTATTCTTTTTTTATCTAAATAACGAGCGTATTCAGGAAAAACACTCCATAAAGTAAGATTATAGCCTTTCTTATCCAAAAGGATAGCTAACGTTGTACCCCAACCACCATCACCTAAAACAGTGATATTCATTTTATGCATTCCCCAGCCCGCCTCACCGTCTCGGCGGGCGTTCGCAAATATGTTCCGACTTATTCGTCGGAACGCTCACCCCAACCACCATCACCTAAAACAGTGATATTCATAATTTTAGATTATGCTTCATCGTCCTTATTTTAGCTAGTTCCCAAGAGTACTCATAAAGATGAAGACCTTTACTTACCGCAATAATTTCACCATCCTCTACACCGATCTCTTCTGCCATATACTGTTTTACAAGTTGTAAGCCTCCTAAATTGGAAGGGAATCCTCCCCAGAGATCCCAAGATCTAAAATATAGAATAAAATGTAATTTTCCATATCGGATACGTGTATCGATAAGACGCAGACATGGAGGGTCTTTTAGTTTTATATCCTGTGGCATACCAATCTCCATAATTGCCTGGTTTGTTCCAAAGCCTTCCTCTCTATATATCTTAATTACCTCTTCTATCTGATTTATATTTAAAGGAATCTCTTTAATCATCTCTTTTCCATTGGATCCTTCTTTTATTCTTATCTTTGGTTCTACTAACCTTTCTCCATAAGTGTAATCTTCAGTTTCAGTTTTAGAAGCGGTAAGTAGATAACTTAAATAACTCTGAATATACTCCATATCTGTAGGGGCAGGGATATTCATCCCCTCAGGTATGATAGGGATAATCTGATGACTGGGTTTTCTTACCCTTACTACTACAAAATCAAATTCTAAACGTCTTTGGCCTTTATAACTTCCCCTTTCTACTGTATAGATATATCCCTCTTCTAAAATCTTAGAAAGACACTGAAACCAAGCGTCATCTAAATCAAAAGCATCGATAAAGACAGGTTTTAAAAATTCTCTTTCCATTTCTTCTTTTAAAAGAAGAGCGGGTGAACGGAATCGAACCGTCATATACGGCTTGGAAGGCCGTTGTTCTACCATTGAACTACACCCGCATTTAATTTTATGGTGGGCAGGGAGGGATTCGAACCCCCGAAGCACGAAGTGCAACAGATTTACAGTCTGTCCCCTTTGGCCGCTTGGGTACCTGCCCGGATTTAGTTGCCGGTTTTAAAGTACAGATAAAGCTGGCGAGAGGAGTCGAACCTCCAACCCGCTGATTACAAATCAGCTGCGCTACCATTGCGCCACGCCAGCATCTAATATTATGAAGAACTGAACACTATGAACTAATCTTAATGGCTTCTGGAATCTTTGCAATGATATCTGAAGCAATCATCCCAAGCTGTGTCTTCTCTTTTGCTGCTAAATCTCCTGCTAATCCATGAAGATATACTGCATATTTAGCAGAATCAAAAGGATTTAATTTCTGTCCTAAAAATGCAGCAATCATTCCTGTTAAGACATCACCTGATCCTGCAGTAGCCATACCAGGATTACCGGTAGTATTTATATAAAATTTCCCCTTAGGATCTGCTACAATAGTTCTATAGCCTTTTAATACAAGGATACAATTATACCTTTTAGAAAACCATTTGGCAATATCTTTTCTTCTGTTTTGGATACTCTCTGTACTTTTACCCAAAAGTCTTGCCATCTCACCAGGATGGGGAGTTAATATAGAAGTAATGAAGGATGATAACTCAGAGGTAAGGAGTAAATCCAGATGACCAACTAAGGCATTAAGACCATCAGCATCAATTACCATAGGTTTATCTATATTAGAGATAAGTTTTCTTACCAATCTGTAAGTAAAATTATTTTTACCTAATCCTGGACCGATTACTACTACATCTGTATTTTTTATAAAATCCTTTATCTTCTTATAACTCTTTAAATTTAATGTGCCCTCTTCTGTTTCTTCTAAAGGTAAAGTCATTACTTCCTTTGGTTTAATTTTTATGATGGCATCATTTAATCCTTCAGGTATCCCCAAAGTAACCAGACCAGCTCCTGAACGAATACAGGCTTGGGCACATAAAACTGCAGCTCCTGAAAATCTGGAAGAACCTGCAAGGATAAATATATGTCCATAATCTCCTTTATGGGAATCAACTCTTCTCTGTAATAACTGCTTGGGCAACCGCATAGTTTTTTATATGAGATATAGAAAGATGGATTTCTAAATTATCTTTTTTTTTATTTAATAGTTTACAGTAAGGCTTACCAATAGAGTTGCTTAATATCTCTACATCTTTCCAGTTAATTTCCTTATCGCCCAAAGCCTTGAAAATTGCCTCCTTTGCTGCAAATCTACCTGCTAGATGTTGATAAAAACTTTGATGTCTGTAAGCAAACTCTAATTCTTTTTTAGTAAATATGCGTTCCAAAAAGGAACTACCCCATTTCTCAATAGCGTTTTTTACCCTTCTTACCTCAGTAATATCTACTCCTACCCCTACTATCCTCATTGAATTAAAGCTTTCATTTCTTTTACTGCACAAGCTAAACCCACAATTACTGCCCGACAGACAATTGAATATCCAATATTTAATTCTTCAATCACTTTTATTTTAGCGATCCTAGAAACATTATAATAATCTAAGCCATGACCTGCATTGACTACCATACCTAAACTAGAGGCATAATTTGCTGATTCTAGAATTTCATTATAATATCTATCCTGCTCTTTAATATTTTTTGCCTCAGCATACCTGCCAGTATGCAATTCAATCATATTTACAGATAATTTTTTAGCCATATCGATCTGTCTTTTATCAGGATCGATAAATAAACTTACATTTATTCCTTCAGAATTTAGAATCTTAACTGTCTCTTTCACCTTTCTAAAATTAGAAATTAGATCAAGACCTCCTTCGGTAGTCAACTCTTGTCTTCTCTCTGGAACCAAAGTTGCCTGATCCGGTTTTACTCTGGAGGCAATCTTTACAATATCTTTGGCTAAAGACATCTCTAAATTAAGTTTTGTCTTTATTACTTTTTTTAATAGATAAAGATCGGTTTCTTTTATATGCCTACGATCTTCTCTTAAATGCACTACAATACTATCCGCACCGTTAGCTTCACAGATAAGAGCAGCAAATACAGGTTGGGGTTCCTTACCATGTCTTACTTCCCTTAAAGTAGCTATGTGATCTATATTTACTCCTAACTTTGGCATATCTATTTTAACTCTCCTGATATATAAAACCAAACAAGGATTGCCAACATCAAAGAAACAATCTTAAGCCAGGGATGATCCAGAAACCAGCTTAATACTTTTTCTTTTAAATTAAATCTTTTTTCCATAAATCTATACTTTTAAAATATCCTTTATCTTTAGAAGTAGCTCTTCTCTATTTAAATTTTGAAATAACTTTCCCTGATAAACCAAAGAAATCTCTGAACGTTCTTCAGAAACGATGATTACTATTGCATCTGTAGACTCTGTTAATCCTATACCTGCACGATGACGCATACCATATATACGGCTTAAATTTATATCTTCAGTTAAAGGGAAGATACAACCACCTGCTACTATACGGTCATTTTGAATAATTAGACCTCCATCGTGCAAGGGACTGCCGGTAGTAAAGATAGTCTCAATTAAATCAGAAGATACAAAAGCATCGATCATTATTCCTGTATCTATATAAGGTTTTAAACTATCGTTTCTTGAGATAGCAATTAATGCACCTACCTTTTTCTTTTGCAGATGATCAACTGCAACGATAATTTCTTTTAAAACACTTTCTAAATGTTCTCTCTTCAAAATCAATTTAAAGGGATACCTCTGACCTAACCTCGCTAGGCCCTGTCTTATCTCAGGTTGAAATATTACTAACAAAGCAATAATAGAAATTGCAAAAAGTTTTGTAAACAACCAATTAAGACGACTTAAACCCAAGCGCTGGATAATAAAAAAACTTACCAGAATTATTACTATCCCTTTTAAGACATTTACTGCACGACTAGTTTCAAAGAAAAGCATGATATGGTAGATAATAAACCACAGGATAGTTATTTCTAAAATTACCTTCCACATAAAAGATAGATCATTATCTATATGATACTTTTAAAATCCTATCTAAAACTTCAAGTGCTTGTTTTGTTTCCTTTACATCATGAACCCTCACTATATTAGCACCATTTATTACTGCTAAACATACAGAAGAGATACTGCCAAATAGTCTGTTTTGGGGATTAACCTTTAATATTTTACCGATAAATGACTTACGGGAAGTTCCAATAAGAATTGGTTTTCCTAATACCTTTAACTCTTTTAATGCCTTTATGATCAGAAGGTTATGTTGAAAATTCTTTCCAAAACCTATCCCGGGATCAATGATAATTTTATCTTGTGCTATCCCTATATCTAATGCCCTATTTATTGCTTTATCTAAAAATTCTATTATCTCGTCTATTAAAGACCTGTATTTAGGATTTATCTGCATAGTAGAAGGCATGCCTTTCATATGCATAATCACTACCCCTGCATTGTATCTCTTTACTACTTTAAGCATCTTTGGATCTCTTAGACCAGTAATATCGTTAACAATTAAAGCTCCATTATCGAGTGCTTGTTTTGCTACCTCTGCTCTATAGGTATCTATGGAGATGGGAACTTTGATAGATTTAGCTAACCTTTTAATCACAGGTATCGTCCTTTCTATCTCTTCTTTTAAAGGGATGGGTCTTGAATAGGGCCTGGTGGATTGACCCCCTATATCAATGATATCCGCTCCTTCTCTAATTAAATTATGCACATATTCTAAAACGTAATCTTGAATTTTTATTTTTGAGTTTTGGGCTTTACTGTAAAGTCCATCACCACTAAAAGAATCGAAAGTTAAATTTACGATCCCCATAATATAAGTTCTTTTGGAAAGTTCTAATTTGTATTTACCCAAAGGAAGGAGGAAATCTTTTTTCTGATAATTATTTAAACTAATTTTAATCTG
>JAMWCN010000005.1 GCA_023819505.1 Candidatus Omnitrophota bacterium
TTCCTTAATCCATAGATAGATTCTTTTTTGCCTGAAGTGCAGAAGATGTCCTGCATAGTCAAAGATAAAACCATCCTTTATCTTAGATCTACACAATCCTCCTACTTCCTTCTCTTTTTCAAATACAGATATATCTTTAATATGCCTTTGGAGAAAATAAGCTGTACTTAAACCGGTTAAGCCTGCCCCTAAAATAACTATTCTTTTATTGGACATTTATTTTAGACATATTTATAGTTAAAAGAGTAGCTAATATCCCTATAGAAAAGATAATAAATATACTATAGATATTAGAAAGTTGGCTTATCGCTATCCCTGAGGCAGAAAATATAATTGTAATTAGATACATATAAATAAGACTTTTTTTATAGGAATGTGTTAAACTCAGGAATCTAAAAACTAAGTGGTCTTTGCTCTTTCTGAATATGGATCTTTTATTTTTTAAACGCATAAGGATAAGAAAACTAGTATCATAGATAGGGCAGCCTAAAATTAATATTGGAGAAACTAAAGCGACTTTTCTATCTAAAGAAGCATAACTTAACATTATTGCTTGAGATGAGAGAATAAAACCTACAAGATGGCTTCCTGAATTTCCCATATAAATTTTAGCAGGTGGCATATTATAAATAAGAAAACTTAAAATAGGACCTAAAAGCACTAAAGATACTACCATCACTTGCATATCTTTATTAAATAAAGAGATAATAAAGAAAGAAAGCCCTACTATAAAACTTACCCCCCCTGCTAAACCATCGATGATATCTAAATGGTTAAAAGCGTTGGTAATCCCAATAACCCAAAGAAAAGTGATGGTAAGATTTAATAAATTACCTATCCCCATAATCTGTGTTTTTATATTAAAAGAAACTAAAATCAATGTGGCGATTATCTGAACAAAGAATTTAGTAGGTACGGAGAATTCTTTATAATCATCGATTATTCCAAATAACAACATCAAAAAAGAAGCTAAAAGAAAACCTAAAATTTTTATATTAAATCCTCCAAAGATACTAAAACCGACTATAGC
The DNA here is from genome assembly GCA_023819505.1 of Candidatus Omnitrophota bacterium. Lineage (GTDB taxonomy): Bacteria > Omnitrophota > Gorgyraeia > Gygaellales > JAMWCP01 > JAMWCN01. Next base: position 1,031 of record JAMWCN010000005.1, read on the forward strand.
TGATAAAATGAAGGAAATACCTATAGCTATTCCACCTATCAGAGGCGTATCTTGTGATATAAATATCTTTCTTTTTAAAGATATATTTTTTATTATAAAAATAATAACTGAACTTAAAAGGAAAGAGTAAAGAAATATATAAATATTTAAATTTAACATATAACTTCTAAATATAACTTTTGTGTAGAATTAATCATAGAAGTAATATTATATTTAGAATCTATTGAATCCTTTGCATTCTGAGCTATCATATCTTTTAGCATCTTATCCTTAAGTAAATTAAGGATGATACTGGAAATTTTCTCTACATCACCACATCTAACTAAAAATCCATTAAATTTATCTTTAATTATCTCGGATATACCTCCTGTATCTGTAACTACAACAGGTTTAGCTAAAGCCATAGCTTCCAATACCGCTATAGGAACACCTTCCCATAAAGAGGTAAGTACAAATATATCAATTATAGGTAGAATTCTACCTATATCCTTTCGCCAGCCAGTAAATATAAAATCTCTCTTTAAACCATAATTATAAACCATCCTTTCAATTCTCTCTCTTAAAAAACCATCGCCGATAAAAAGAAATTTTGCTCTCGGAAAATTCTCTTTAACCCTAAAAGCAACTTTTACAAAATCCCAAGGAGCCTTCTGAGGTTTAAGGGAAGAAATTGTGCCTATAACTAAATCTTCATCTTTTATACCTAATTCTTTTTTCATAGAATCGTCTCTTATATCTTTAGTCACATTTAGCTCTATAGCGTAAGGGATAACTACATATTTTTCTTCTGAACCGACTCGATTTAGAAGACCTCGAAATTTATCAGTTTCACATACAACTATGAATTTATCAGTAAATAAGGAAGTGATTTTCTCTAAGAAAATAAATAGATTATTTATTAACCAATTCTGGTAAGGATGAAAACTCCATCCATGAACAGTATGAAAGATAAATTTTACACCAGCTAATTTGGCTGCCCAACGACCTAAGATACCAGCTTTGGAACTATGGGTGTGCACGATATCAATCTTGTTTTTTTTAATAAATTTATATATGGATATAAAAGCCAATATATCTTTTAAAGGATTTATAGGACGATCCAAAGCCCAAATTGTTTTTAGTTTAAGTTCTCCTATAGAGAGTGCTTCAGATATAAGTATACCTCTAGAAGATGTAAGAAGAAATATATTATATTTAGTAGTATCTAGATTCCTTATTAATAAAAGCAGTTGTCTTTGGGCCCCACCCAATTCTAATTTAGTAATAATGTAGAGAATATTTATCTTCTGCATTTAGATGGTTAGAGAAACTTTACCCTCACCTAAAAGATCTTCTAAATCTTGAATTAATTCTTCTGAAGGCTGAACAAAGAATTCCTCTCCTACGATAAATTGTTTCTTTACTTTAGAAGGGATATCTAAGTGTAAATATATAGGAACCTTACCAACTGAAAGCTTTATTCTCTCTTTAATGGTCTCAAAAAGGCTTTCTTTAATACCAGATATATCTAGATGTATGGCGGTAATTAAATTATAGGCTTTCTCTATAGAAACCAGTTCTGAAGCTATAATCTTTGGAATTTCTTCTTTAAAACTTAATCTACCTTTCACTAAAACGATACTGTTAGGTTGAATATCTCGGTAGACCAATTTATACACTGTGGGGAAAACTAAAATTTCTACCGACCCCTCTAAATCCTCTAATTTTAAAATCGCCATCTCCTCCTGGCTCTGACGAGTAAGGGTATGTTTTATTTTAACTAATAGACCTGTAATAGTTATTAGATCGGATTCTTTATAATTGGAAATTCCTGCTGTAGAAGTTTTAGAGAATCTTTTAATGAGACGGGAATATCTAGCAAGAGGGTGGCCACTGATATAGAAACCTAACATCTCTTTTTCAAAGGCAAGTAATTGAGGTTGAGGCCATTCTTTTATAGAAGTATCATCTAAAGAGGAGGTTTTTCTAAAACTATTATCATTAATATTATCAAAAAAGGAAAGTTGACCTTTATTTTTTTCTTGTTGTATACGACTTGCCTGCTGTAAAACTCCATCTAAAATCTTCATCATCTGAGCACGGTATAGTCCAAATGAATCAAAAGCTCCACACTTTATTAAACTTTCGATAACTTTGCGATTAACTTGACGCGAATCTACACTCTCACAAAAATCTTCCAAAGATAAAAATTTCTTTTTTATATTACGTGCCTTTATAATTGACTCTATGGCAGCTTCCCCTACATTTTTTATTGCTAACAAACCAAAACGGATAGTATTATCATCTACGACAGTAAAATCAGCGAGGCTTTCATTTATATCAGGAGGTAGGACTTTTATATTCATCCTATTTGCTTCATTAACATATTCTACAATTTTATCAGAATTTGATTTTTCAGAATTAAGCAAAGCAGTCATAAATTCTACAGGATAGTTTGCTTTTAAATATGCTGTACGGTAAGAGATCAATGCATAGGCAGCTGAATGAGATTTGTTAAACCCATAACCGGCAAAATACTCTATAAGATCGAATATTTTATTAGCGACATTTTCATTGATACCGTTGCGCTTACAACCTACAATAAAATTATTTCTGTGCTGTTCCATAACTTCAGGGATCTTTTTAGTTATTGCCCTTCTAAGCATGTCTGCCTGGCTTAAAGTAAAACCTGCCAGTTCCGAAACTATCCGCATCACCTGTTCCTGATATATAAGGATGCCGTAAGTCTCTGCTAATATGGGTTCAAGTTTCTTATGGTCATACTTAATAGGAGTTCTGGAATGCCGGCGTTGGATAAAATCCTCCTGCATTCCTGAACCCATAGGTCCTGGTCTATATAAAGCTAATATGGCTATTAAATCTTCAAAACGTTGAGGGCAAACTTTCTTCAATAGATCACGCATACCAGAACTTTCTAACTGAAAAACCCCTGTAGTTTGACCTGAAGCTAAAAGTTTAAATGTTAAGGGATCATCTAAAGGAATATCTTCTGTTTTTATAGAGATACCTCTCCTTTCTTTAATGGTATTTAGTGTCTCATCGATTACTGTGAGTGTCCTTAAACCCAAAAAATCCATCTTTAAAAGTCCAATTTTTTCTAATGATTCCATGCTGTAGCCTGTAGAAATTCTTCCATCAGCAGTTTTAAAAAGAGGAGTATAACTAGTGAGGTTGGTATCTGCAATCACTACTCCTGCAGCATGTATAGAAGCATGGCGCGATAGACCTTCTAATTCTAAAGCAGTATCTATTAATTTTTTTATTTTGGTATCATTCTCGTAAAGATTTTTTAACTCTATAGATTGTTCCAATGCTTCTTTTAAAGTTATATCTGGATCAGGTGGTACCATCTTAGCCACCTTATCTACTTCCGCATACGGTAGACCCATCACCCTTCCCACATCTCTAATCACTGCTCTTGCCTGCATTGTTCCAAAAGTAATAATCTGGGCTACATTTTCTTCCCCATATTTTTTCCTTACATAATCGATAACCTCTTGACGTCTCTCATAACAGAAATCTATATCTATATCAGGAAGTCCTATGCGTTCAGGATTTAAAAACCTCTCAAATATGAGTCCATATTTTAAAGGATCGATATCTGTTATACCTAAAAGATAACTCACAAGACTTCCAGCAGAACTTCCTCTACCAGGACCAACGGGAATGCCTTTTTCTTTAGCATAACGGATAAAATCCCAGACAATTAAAAAATAACTAGCAAAACCTGTTTCTTCTATAATCTTTAACTCATGTTCTAAACGCTCTTTTATATGAGGAGTTATCTCTTTATATCTTCTGTTCAATCCCTCAAGACACATTTCTCTTAAGAATTCTATTTTGGTCTTACCAGGTTCAGGTAGTTCGTAACGAGGTAAATGTATATGAGAAAAATCTAATTCTAAATTGCAACGTGAGGCAATCTCAACAGTATTAGTGATTGCCTCAGGGATGTCTTTAAATAGTTCCTTCATCTGCTGTGGGCTTTTGAAATAAAATTCGTTAGTTTGAAAACGCAATCGGTTAGGGTCATCTAAAGTAGTCTGTGTTTGAATACATAAAAGAACTTCATGACTGGTGGCATTTTTAGCATTAAGATAATGCACATCGTTAGTTGCTACAAGAGGAATATTTAACTCTTTAGAAATTTTAATTAAACCCTCATTTACTTTTTTCTGTTCAGGTATTAAATTTTCCTGCAATTCTAAAAAGAAATTATCCTTACCTAATATACAGCGGAAATCATCAGCGGATTTTAACGCTTCATTGAAACGGTCCTGTTGCAAAAGAAAAGGAATCTCTCCTTTAAGACAGGCACTTAAACCGATAAGGCCTTTAGAATATTCAGAGAGTACCTCCTTATCAATACGGGGTCGATAATAAAAACCTTCCAAATATCCAATTGAAACTAAACGCATAAGGTTGAGGTAACCCTCTTCATCACGCGCTAAAAGTATAAAATGGTATGATGCCTCTTCAATACCTCCTGATGATTTATCAAAACGACTTGCAGGGGCAATATAAATTTCGCAACCAATAATCGGTTTTATGCCTGCATTTTGAGCGGATACATAGAATTCAATCGCTCCAAACATATTCCCATGATCGGTGATACTTAAGGAATCCATTTTGTATTGATTAGCTAAATTGATAAGTTCCGGAATTCGGCAGGCACCATCTAAGAGACTATATTGGGTATGAAGATGCAAATGGACAAAATCAGAACGAGGCATCTTATCTTCTATTAGAAGAATTAAAATATCATTCCCACTCGATAGTTGCAGGAGGTTTCGAACTTATATCGTAGACAACTCTATTTACACCTTTTACTTCATTAATAATACGGTTGGATATTCTCTCTAATAAATCATAAGGTAATTTTACCCAATCCGCAGTCATACCATTCTGACTTTCTACACAACGGATAGCTACTACATACTCAGAGATATGTTTATCTCCAGTTATCCCTATAGTTTTTATAGGCAGTAATATTGCAAAGGATTGCCATACATTTTCGTAAAGGTTTGCCTTTTTTATCTCCTCGATTAAGCGCCTATCTACTTCTCTTAAAATCTTAAGCCTTTCCTCAGTAACCTCTCCAATGATCCTTATAGCTAAACCTGCTCCTGGAAAAGGTTGATGCCAAATTATTTCATCGGGCAGTCCTAACTCTTTAGCAATCTGCCTTACCTCATCTTTAAATAACTCCTTTAACGGCTCAAGGAGTTTAAATTTTATATGGGAAAAGAGATTCTCTACATTACGATGACTATTTATACAACTAGAAGAAGTTTTTTTTAAAAAAAACGATTCAATTACATCAGGATAAAGTGTTCCTTGTGCAAGGAATTCTATATTTTTAGTTTTTTTTGCTTCTTCTTCAAAGATACGGATAAACTCATCTTTAATAATTTTTCTTTTTTCTTCAGGCTCAACTACTGATCTTAATCTCTGTAAGAATCTTTTACTCCTATCTATATATTTAAAATTTAATTTAAATTGTCTGGTAAATAATCTTTTTATCTGTTGTGTCTCCTCTTTTCTTAACAGACCGTTATCAATAAATATACATTTTAGATTACGACCAACTGCTTTATGGATTAAAATAGCACAGACTATAGAATCTATACCTGCGCTTAAATCCAAAATAACCCTTTTTTTGCCTACAGTTTTCTTTATAGAATCGATTGTCTCTTTAATAAATGATTGAACTGTCCAAGAGGGATAACATCCACATATCTTAAATAGAAAATTAGCAATGATCTGATTCCCTTTAGCGGTATGGATAACTTCAGGATGGAACTGCACCCCATATATCTTTCTTTGAGGACAAGAGATAGCAGCGATCATATTATTTAATGTATGAGCACTCACAATAAAACCTTTAGGGAGCTTACTTACATAATTGCGATGACTCATCCAACAGGTAAAATTTCCAGGTAGTTGTGAAAATATATCCTGCATATCATCTACAAAAACTTCAGTTTTGCTAAATTCACCCTGGGAAACCTCTTTAATTTTTCCTCCTAAAATCTTAGCAATTACCTGCATCCCATAACAGATACCTAAAATAGGAATTCCCAATTTAAATATTCCTTTATCTGGAAAAGGATCTCTCTTATCATATATAGAGGTAGGGTCTCCGGATAGAATTATCCCTTTACAACCCATAGATTTTATCTCTTTAGCAGAAATATTGTAAGGAAGGACTTGACTATAAACGCGATTCTCTCTTACCCGGCGGGCAATAAGTTGAGTATATTGGGAACCAAAATCTAAAATGAGGATAAAAGCTTTTGGTTTCGTCTTTATCATTACTTACCCATCCCTACACGCTGAATTACCTGAAAAATTTTGCCTTCTGTCTGAATAGAGGGAGAAATGATAATTTCTACATCATGCATCTCTTTTATATTCTTCACTCCTAAAGATCCCATAGAAGTAGCTAAAGCACCTATAAGATTTTGGGATCCATCATCAACTTTGGCAGGACCAAAAAGTATCTCCTCTAAAGTTCCAGTAGTTCCTACATAGATACGCGTTCCTCTAGGTAAATTAATATGTGAAGTAGCCATTCCCCAATGGTAACCTCTACCAGGGGCTTCTTTTGCTCTCGCAAATGCAGAACCTACCATCACTGCATCTGCACCACAGGCAAAAGCCTTACAGATATCTCCTGCAGTACGCATCCCCCCATCAGTAATTATAGGAATATATTTATGGGTGCGTTTAAAATAAAAATCTCTAGCAGAAGCAGCATCGATAGTAGCGGTAACCTGCGGAACCCCTATACCTAAAACTCCTCTTGTAGTACAGGCAGCTCCTGGACCGATACCGATAAGGATTGCTTTCGCTCCTGTATGCATCAATTCTAATGTCATATCGTAAGTTACACAGTTCCCTACAATTACAGGAATTTTTAGAGATTTACAGAATTTATAAAGATCGAGACTTTTATATTGTCGAGATATATGTTTTGTAGAAGTAACTGTAGATTGAACTACAAATATATCCAAACCTGCCTCTTGGGCAATTTTACTGAATCTCTCTGCATTATGTGGAATACAACTAGCTACTGCTACTGCCTTCTTAGACTTTATCTGCTGGATCCTTCTAGCAATCAATTTTTCTTTCACAGGTTTAGAATATACTTTCTGTAATAGTTCTGTAACTTTATCTTGAGGAGCTTTGGTAATAGAAATAATCACTTCTTCAGGATCATCATAACGGGTCTGAATTCCATCTAAATTTAAAACTGCAATCCCTCCTAAACGAGACATCTCTACAGCAAATTTCACATCTACCACTCCATCCATAGCAGAAGCAAGAATAGGAACCTGAAATTTTTTCCCATCAAATTCAAAAGAGGTATCTACATCGTTAGGATTTATAGTTAACATTCCGGGTACCAAAGCTATCTCATCAAAACCGTAACACCGCCTTGCTCTTTTATCTCTCCCAATCCACTCTGCCATAGCTTACTCCTCTCCTTTTATTAGATTTTAAAATAAGTTAAAAAAAATTTTACCTCTCTATAGGACAGTTGTCAATATTTTAATTATAAATAAAAAAGGGCAAAGGTAAGTTAACCTCTGCCCTTAAAAAGAGAAGGAATTATTTTTTAATACTCTCCGTATCCTCCTTGAGGTGGCATAGGAGGTAATTTTTCTTTTTCGGGCTTCTCAGCGACTAAAGCCTCAGTAGTAAGCAGGAGCCCAGCGATACTGGAGGCGTTCTGTAAAGCAGTGCGAGCTACTTTGGTAGGATCAATTACCCCTGCCTCGATCATATCTACATAAGCATCTTGATTAACATCATAGCCTACATTTGTTTTCTCATTTTTTACACGTTGAACTACTACTGAACCCTCTAAACCCGCATTTTCGGCTAATTGCCTTAAAGGTTCCTCTAATGCCCGTTTGATTATATCCGCACCTATCTTTTCATCACCTTCTAATTTAAGTTTATCTAAGGAAGGAATAGCTCTAATAAAACCTACCCCTCCTCCTGGAATAATTCCCTCCTCCACTGCTGCTCTGGTTGCATGTAAGGCATCTTCGACACGTGCTTTCTTCTCCTTCATCTCTGTTTCTGTGGCTGCTCCTACGTTGATAACCGCTACCCCTCCAGCTAATTTTGCTAAGCGTTCTTGAAGTTTTTCCCGATCATAGTCAGAATCGGTTTCCTCAATTAGTTTTTTTATCTGAGCTATCCTCCCATTGATTGCTGAGGTTTTTCCTGCTCCTTCTACGATAGTAGTGTTTTCTTTATCTACTTTAACACGCTTTGCTCTTCCTAAATCCTCCAAATCTACATTTTCTAACTTTATCCCTAAATCTTCAGTAATTGCTTTACCACCAGTTAAGATAGCGATATCCTCAAGCATCGCTTTGCGTCTATCACCATAACCAGGAGCTTTGACCGCACAGGCAGAAAGAGTTCCGCGCAGTTTATTTACTACCAAGGTTGCTAAAGCCTCACCTTCTACCTCCTCAGCGATAACTAAAAGGGGCTTTCCTGTACGGGCTATCTTCTCTAATAAAGGAAGGATATCTTTTAAAGAGGAAATTTTCTTCTCGTAGATTAAAATATAAGGCTCCTCCAAAATACATTCCATCCTCTCCGCATCAGTTACAAAATAAGGAGAAAGGTATCCTTGATCAAACTGCATCCCTTCCACCACTTCTAAAGTGGTAGCTGTGGATTTTGCCTCTTCCACTGTAATAACACCGTCTTTACCTACCTTCTCCATCGCATCAGCAATTAATTCCCCTATTGCTTGATCACAGTTAGCAGCGATAGAGGCAACTTGAGCTACCTCTTTCTTATCTTTTATAGGTGTAGAAAGTTTCTTTAACTCTTCTACTACCTTTTCTACCGCTTTTTCAATCCCTCTTTTTATAGCCATAGGATTAGCACCCGCGGTAACATTTTTTAAACCCTCACGGTAGATCGCCTCTGCTAAGATTGTGGCAGTAGTTGTTCCATCGCCTGCGGTATCAGAAGTTTTTTCTGCCACTTCTTTTATCATCTGCGCACCCATATTTAAATATGGATCTTCTAATTCAATCTCTTTTGCCACAGTAACTCCATCTTTAGTAATTGTAGGAGAACCAAATTTCTTATCTAAAACTACATTTCTTCCTTTAGGACCTAATGTAACCTTCACTGCTAAGGCAAGTTGTTGAACTCCTTCTAAAATCTTACGCCTTGCTTCTTCATTAAAGAGCAGTTGTTTTGCCATAATTTATCCCTCCTTTTATTTTATAATTGCTAAGATATCCTCTTCTTTTATAATTAAAAGCTCCTCACCTTCTTTGGTGGTGATTTCTGTTCCTGAATATTTACTATATAAAACCCTATCTCCTACCTTTACTTCTAAAGGTAGTAAAGTTCCATCTTCTTTTAATCTACCTTTTCCTACTGCTACAACTTTTCCTTCCTGAGGTTTCTCTTTTGCTGTATCAGGTAGAACAATACCGCCTTTTGTTTTTTCTTCAGCCTCTAACGGTTTAATCACTACTCGATCACCTAAAGGTTGGATATTCATCGAACCTCACCTCCTTTGTTTTAATTAGCAGTCTTATATCTAAAGTGCTAATTATAAATAAAAATTAAAATTTGTCAAGATTTTTTTTATTTTTTAAGTATCTGTTCATAACAAAGATTTAACCCTTTAATAATTAAATCTGGATCTAAAATATCAATATTTTTGCAGTAAGGAAATAAAAATTCTGCATCTCCACCGGTAAGAATTACCTTTGTTTTTGCTCCCACTTTTTCCTTTATCTTCTGAATCAATCCATCCACTAATATTGCAAAACCATACGTTAAACCACCCAAGATACTATTAATAGTATCTTGACCAATAAAATCTTTAGGTTTAGCTAACTTTAATTTAGGTAAAAGTGCTGTATTCTCAGCTAAAGCTTTGAGGGAAATGCTAAATCCTGGAAGGATAAAACCTCCTAAATAAGCCCTATCTTTAGAAATAACATCAAAGGTAAGAGCTGTTCCTAAATCTACTACTATACAAGGTGCTCCATAAAAATTTACTCCCGCATAGGCATTGAGGAGACGGTCCTGCCCTACCTGCTCTGGTCTGCGATAGAGATTCTTTATAGGCAATTTTATCTCTTTTCCTATTATATATATCCTTTTCTTTAAAATTTTTTTTAAATCTTTTTTTAATTTAATCAAAAGAGAAGGCACTACACTACAGATAATAACGCACTCTATATCTTTTACTTTTATATTTTTTAATTTCTTTAAATTATATTCTTCTGTAGGAATAAATGATTTATAAATAATACTTCCTTTTTTAAAGAGAGCGTAATTTATATTAGTATTTCCTATATCGATTCCTAAAAACATCTTTTAGCTCCTTTATCCTATCCCTTAATTTAGCTGCTTTTTCAAACTGTAAGTTTCTAGCTGCTAACTCCATTTCGTATTCCAACTCTGCAATAAATTTCTTTAATTCATATTCATCTTTATTTAGACCAGTAAGACTTTCGGTAAATTCTTTTGCTTCTTCAAATTTTTCTATACCTTCTTTTATTGCCTTCTGGATAGAACGGGGCGTTATTTTATGGATAAGGTTATAATCTAGTTGTATCTTTCTTCTGCGATTACTCTCCTGAATTGCTTTCTTCATAGAATCAGTAATTGTATCTGCATAGAGGATAACTGTTCCATTTATATTACGGGCAGCTCTACCTGCCATCTGGATTAAAGATTTAGCAGAACGCAGAAATCCCTCTTTATCAGCATCCAAGATAGCAACTAATGAAACTTCCGGTAAATCTAAACCTTCCCTCAAAAGATTTATCCCTACAAGGCAATCAAAATCTTTCCTTCTTAACTCTTGAAGTATCTTTGCTCTTTCGATCGTTTCAATTTCAGAATGTAGGTATTTTACTTTTAAACCCTTATCCTGCAAAAATAAAGTTAAATCCTCTGCCATACGTTTGGTTAGGGTGGTTACTAATACCCTTTCATTGTCTTTAGCGCGAAGTTTAATCTCTTTAATAAGATCAGTGATTTGGCCTTGAGTATTCTTTACGATTATCTGGGGATCAACTAATCCAGTAGGTCTGATTATCTGTTCAATTACTCTATTTTCTGATTTCTCTATCTCATATTCATCAGGTGTAGCAGAAACAAAAATGACTTGCTTTACTAAAGATTCAAATTCTTCGAATTTTAAAGGTCGGTTGTCTAAACAAGATGGAAGCCTAAAACCGTACTCTACCAATACCTCTTTACGTGAACGATCACTTTCATACATTCCTCTTAATTGAGGTATAGTTACATGTGATTCATCAATTATAGTTAAAAAATTTTCTGAAAAGTAATCAATAAGGCAGTATGGTCTTGAACCCGGTGGTCTTCCAGAAAGATGTCGGGAATAATTTTCAATACCATGGCAGTAACCGACTTCCTTTAGCATCTCCATATCATAACGGGTACGCGCTTCCAATCTCTTCGCCTCTAAGAGCTTATTATTTTTCTTAAAAAAATTTATTCTATCTTCTAATTCCCATTCTATAGATTTTAAAGCCAATTCAATCTTGTCAGCTGATACGATAAAGTGCTTTGCAGGATAAATTACTGTTCTTTCCAGTTCATTTAATACCTCTCCTGAAATCGGCTCTATCTCAGAGATCCTTTCTACTTTATCTATAAAAAATTCAATCCGGATTGCCTTCTCAGAATAAGATGGAAAAACCTCTAAAGTATCCCCTCTTAAACGAATCCTTCCTCTAATAAATTCATAATCGTTGCGCTCGTACTGTATATCTATTAATCTCCTTAAAAGTTGCTCTGGCAAAATAATCTGACCTTTCTCTATACACACAATTAATTCTTGATAATCTTGGGGTGAACCTAAATTATAAATACAGGAAACAGAAGCAACAATTATAGTATCTGGCCTTGACATCAAAGAACTGGTAGCAGAAAGTCTAAGTCTATCTAAACGCTCATTGATAGAAGCATCTTTTTCTATGTATGTATCTGTGGCAGGGATGTAGGCTTCAGGCTGATAATAGTCGTAATAACTTACAAAATATTCTACAGCATTGTAAGGAAAAAATTCTTTAAATTCTGCATAGAGCTGTGCAGCCAAAGTTTTATTATGTGAAATTACCAAAGTCGGTAGACCCACATTAGCAATAACATTAGCTAAGGTAAAAGTCTTCCCTGAACCAGTTACACCTAAAAGAGTTTGATATTTATTTCCTTTAAGAATAGATTCTGTAAGTTTTTTAATTGCCTGAGGTTGATCTCCGCAGGGTTTAAATTTTGAGACCAATTTAAATCCTTGCATTTTAAGATATATTTTTTAATATCCCTCTTACAGGACCAAAATTTGTGCGTAGATAAAATATAAGTGGTTTGCGAAGAGAATCATTAATAAGGTATAACTTTATCTTTGGATAGCCTAAAAATATATTAGCTAATCCTGTAGAAAGCTCAAATTCTAATACCTTGAAACTGCCTTTACGGTAGATATCCATTATTTGAGAAGAAATAAATTTTATATCTACAGGCCAAATTTGGTTTCCATAAAGTATCTTTAATTTATAGTCTCTTTTAAATTCTACGGTCTGAAGACGAAAATAGTAAAGAGTTGATAAAAGGTCATGTAATCCATCCTCAAGGTCAATTGACTCTTTAGTATTTAAAAATTCATCTAAAATAAAAGCCTTCTTCTTTATCCAATCGAAATCTATTCTTACCTTGCTTATTAAATTATCTTTCAAAAATTTAATTTTTTGGAATCGGTAAGGTAAAAATGTTTTTGTATCTACATAGGTATCAACATCGTAGACTACATTATAAAATTTCTTAAAGAAAAGATTTGGGTATGCTTTTGCATTGATATGGTAATAGAATTGATTATCTATATAAGTCTTTTCTTTCAAAAAGAGTTCTATCCAACCGATAGGGATACCTAATAGTTCTATCCTATATATAAGAAATTCTGGGGTTTTAAATTCATTTATAGGTTCTGCTATAAGATCAGTTTGAGAAAATAGCCTATAACTAAATAGAAATAAAACGATAAAAAGAATAAAGATCTTACTTCTCATAAAACCTCTAGAGAGAAATCTATCGATTCTACAGAATCGGTAAGACTACCTATAGAAATCATATCTATTCCTGTTTTGGCAATATCTCTTATATTATTTAAACTAACTCCTCCTGACACTTCTAATTTTATTTTTTTTCTATTTAGTTTTACTACCTCCTTTATACTAGCTAAATCCATATTATCAAGCATAATTATATCTGGATTTAATTTCTCGGCAATTTTAAATTCTTCTATATTTTTTACTTCTATCTCTATCTTTATACCTTTAGATAATTTTCTTCTTAATATTTTAAAATCTTTAACTAAATTATTTATTCCACCCTTTACTTTAAGATGATTATCTTTAATCAAAATCATCTCATCCAATCTCAATCTATGGTTATAACCACCACCAACTTTTACTGCATATTTCTCCAATTCTCTTAAACCAGGTAGAGTTTTGCGTGTATCCATAATCTTTACATTGTAAGGTCTAACTTTTTCTATAAATCTATAAGTTGAAGTAGAAATGCCAGAAAGTAAACCCAAAAAATTCAAAGCAACTCTTTCTGCAGTAAGAATTTTTTTTGCCTTCCCTTTTAGATAAGCTACTATTTTATTTTTCCTCAAGATATCTCCATCCTTTAGTTTTGTTTTAAAAATTATATTTTTATCTAATGTCTTAAAAACTTCCCTGGCTATATCCAAACCACAGAGAACAGCTTCCTTCTCTTTACATATAATTATTGCATCTATCTTTTTATCTTTAGATAAAATAAAATCGGTAGTGATATCTTTTCTACCTATATCTTCTTTTAAGGCATGCTTAATTAAAAGTTTTATATCTTTAGAGATCCTTAATCCCATCTAAAATAGTCTTTAATAACTTGGCTCTTTCTTTAAGTAGAGAGAGTTTCTCTTTTTCTTGTTCTATCACCTGTTGAGGAGCTTTATTGAGGAAATCTTTATTTTTAAAAAGTATCTCTTTATTTTTAATATCCAAACTAATTTTTTCTACCTCTTGAGACAATTTTTTCTTCTCTTCTTTCAATTCAATTAATCCTTCCAGATAAATGGAGAGATTTACATCTCCAACTAAAAGGCTTACTTTAGATTCCAAAGAGGGAATTCTTTCTAAAATTTCAAAACTTTCTATTCCTGCAAGATGCATAACATAAGGAAAAACTGAATTTATAAAGTCGATTTTCCTTTTATCTTTTGTATACAAACCGATTTTTAACTTTAGATTCTTATTTAAATTAAATTCTAATCTTAAAGAACGGGTAGTCTTAACTATATCAAAAATTAACTCCATTTCTTTCTCAAGTTTTTTATCAATTAGTTCCTGCTGAATATGTGGCCAAGGCTCTATCATTATAGAATTGTCTTTTCTCTTAGGTAACTTTTGCCATATCTCTTCAGTGATAAAAGGCATTATTGGATGCAAGGATCTTAAAAATTTTTCCAAAATCTTATACATCACTAACTGGTTATGGATTTCCTTTATCTTAGGCTTAATTATCTCTAGATACCAATCACAGAACTGATGCCAAAAGAAATGATATAAAAGATTTGCATACTCATTAAAGTTATAGTATTTAAGTGCTGATTCTACATTTTTAAGTGTGGAATAGAATCTACTGATTATCCAACGGTTAATTGGATCGATTTTTTCTTTCTTAAAAAACATACACAAATCAAAACTTATATTTTTTTCATCCAGATTCATCAGAACCAGTCGCGCAGCATTCCAAATTTTATTACAGAAGTTTCTCCCTACTTTAAATTTCTCCTCAGACAAAAATATATCCTGTCCAGTAGAGGTAATCATAATAAGAGAAAATCTTAAAGCATCTGCTCCAATATGTTCGATTATCTCTAAGGGATCGATGATATTGCCTAAAGATTTTGACATCTTTCTTCCCTCAATGTCTCTGACTGTTCCATGAATATAGACATCGTAGAATGGTATATCCTGCATAAATTCTAAACCTGCCATAATCATTCGAGCTACCCAGAAAAAGATTATCTCTGGAGCGGTAACTAAAACAGAGGTAGGATAAAAATATTTAAGGTCTTCTGATTCTTTTGGCCAATAGAATGTTACAAATGGCCAAAGCCAACTAGAAAACCATGTATCTAAAACATCCTCATCCTGATATATATCTGTTGAACCACAGGAAGGACATTTTTCTGGTTTTTCTCTCGAAACAATGATGCCGGATTTTTCTCTGAGATTTATTTGGGATTTGGGATTTGGGATTTGGGATTTATATATCTGTTGACAATTTCTACAGTAATATACAGGAATACGGTGCCCCCACCATATCTGCCTTGAGATACACCAATCCTGAATATTCTCCATCCAGTTAAGGTATACTTTCGTCCATCTTTTGGGATAGAATTTGATTTTACCTTTTTTTACCACTTCAATTGCGGGTTTTGCTAAAGGTTTCATCTTTACAAACCACTGCCGGGATAGATACGGTTCAATAATTGTATGACAACGGTAGCAATGACCTACAGATATTTTATGTGGCTTGATCTTCTCTAAAAGATTAATCTTTTTTAGCTCATTAACTATCAATTCCCTTGCTTTAAATCTATCTAAACCAGTGTAAGAGAAAGTATTCTCATTTAAAGTTCCATCCGGATTCATTATATTGATAAATTCAAGATTGTATTTTTTACCTAATAGATAATCGTTAGGGTCATGCGCTGGGGTTACTTTAACTGCGCCTGTACCAAATTTTCTATCTACCATCTCATCAGCAATGATCTTTATTTGACGGCCGATCAAAGGAAGTATTACTTCTTTACCAATAAATTTTTTATAACGCTTATCCTTAGGATGCACTGCTACCGCAGTATCACCTAACATCGTCTCCGGTCTGGTTGTGGCTACCACAATATAGTTTTGGAATTTGGAAGCTAAAGGATATTTTATATAATAAAGGTAACCATCTATCTCCTGATGGGGTGCTTCTTCATCTGAGAGAGCAGTCTGACACCGCGGGCACCAGTTGATAATATAATCCCCTTGATAGATAAGTCCTTTCTCATATAATCTGACGAAGACTTCTTTTACCACCTCAGAGTAGGCTTCATCCATGGTAAAACGCAATCTTTTCCAATCACAGGATGCTCCAAGTTTTTTTAACTGCTGGATTATGGTTGAGCCGTATTTTTCTTTCCACTGCCATACCCTTTCTAAAAATTTATCTCTTCCTAAATCCTGTCTTCTTAAGCCATCTTTGGCAATCTGTTTTTCCACTACATTTTGAGTAGCAATTCCTGCATGGTCTGTTCCTGGCATCCAGAGGGTCTCAAATCCTTTCATCCGATGATATCTAATTAAGATATCTTGGATGGTATTATTTAAAGCATGACCCATATGTAGGATTCCCGTAACATTTGGAGGAGGAATAACTATACAGAATGGTTTTTTAGAAGGATTTACCGTGGCAGAAAAAAGATTATTTTCTTCCCAGAACTTATACCATTTATCTTCTGTATCTTTGTGGTTATAACGGGATGGAACCTCATTCATTTAAATCTTTGTTTTGTCTTTTTTCTTTAAAATGGTTTTAATAAGAAATTTTTTATCCAACATCAATTAGAAATTTCTATTTATTAAATCTTTCCTTGCCGAAATTTATCCTGAATTTGGATGATTCTTTTGGGAAGATATTTTCTTAAAATATTTGCCTGATATAACCATTTTAGACGCAAGGTTATTGGTTTTCTTTGATATTCCTTTATAACTTCTTCTTCCAAATAATAATCAAATCCACCTATTTTTTTCATTTTTAATTTTCTTTAAATATCTTATATCCGCTTTATCCTGTTTTCTTCCTGTCTTGGATTTCATTTTTATAAGGTCATCTATAGAGATTACGGGAATAGATATATTAGCTGACTTAATATAATGAATGTTTTTAATTGCTTCATTATAGTCTACAGGTGTATCTATTAAGATATCTATTTCCGAGATCGGCCATTGAGGTTTATACAATCTAAATGCCTTCATATTCTTATTTTTAATCCAATCTTCTCTTTTCTTCTCATCTAAAAACTCCATAATATCTACAGGAACTTTTGGCTTAAAGCCCCACCTTTTCATTAAAGTTAAAAATTTTTGCAAGTTTTTATCTTCAAAATAAAGAAGTAAATCTATATCATATGTAATACGTGGTACGCCTAAAAGATTTACTGCTAGGCCACCCACAACAATATATTTTATCTTCTTTGCATTAAATTCCTTAAAAATTCCCAGATAATCAAGCATTTATTTTGTCTTTCAATAACTTATACTCGATACTATCAATTAATGCTTGCCAGGAGGCTTCGATGATATTCTCTGAGACACCAACTGTTCCCCAAGATTCTTTTTCGTCCTGTGATTGGATTAAGACTCTAACTTTAGCAGCTGTTCCTGCTTTCTCATCTAAAACTCTTACTTTAAAATCAGACAGATGCATCTTTGCCAATTGAGGATAAAACTGTATTAAAGCTTTTCTTAAAGCATTATCTAAAGCATTTACTGGACCTGAACCTTCAGAAGCTGTGTATTGTTCCTTACCCTTTACCTTTAACCTTATCGTTGCTTCAGCAAAAACTCTCTCATCGGGTCTTTTTTCTACAATTACACGGAAACCCTCCAATTCAAAAAATTTCTTAAATCTTTTCAATTCTTTATTAAGGAGCAACTTAAATGAACCCTCTGCTGCTTCAAATTGATACCCTCTATGTTCTAAATCTTGCAAAAGCTTAAAAATCTTTTTTGCTTTTGACGATTTCTTATCCAAAGATAACTCTATATCTTTAGCAATTGCTACGATAGAACTTTTCCCAGAAAGTTCTGAAACCAAAAACCTACGATGATTACCAACCGAAGTGGGTTCAATATGTTCGTATGTTTTGGGATTCTTAAGCATCGCATCAATATGGACCCCACCCTTATGAGCAAAAGCAGACCTTCCTACAAAAGGTTGATTATCCTGAGGTTTAAGGTTAGAGACTTCCCAAATATAATGGGAAATATGGGTAAGTCTCTTTAGATTGACATCGGAAATACAATCGATCTTTAACTTTAATTTTAAAATTCCAATAAGAGTAGCTAAATCTGCATTACCGCAGCGTTCTCCTAATCCGTTGAAGGTACCTTGAATATGAGAGCAACCTGCTTTTATTGCCACCAATGAATTAGCTACTGCTAAACCTAAATCGTTATGGCTATGTATTCCTAAAGGGATATTTATTTTATTTTTTACATTTTGAATAATCTCATATACCTCTTCAGGTAATGAGCCTCCATTAGTATCACATAGAACAATCGTATCTGCACCTGCCTGCTGTGCAACAAGGATGGTCTTTAAAGCGTATTCGGGATTAGCTTTATAACCATCGAAGAAATGCTCTGCATCATAAAAAACTTTTTTATTTTTAGATTTGAAATATCCAATCGTCTCTCTGATGAGATCAAGATTATCTTCTAAAGAAACCTTTAAAACCTCTCTTACATGAAGATCCCAGCTTTTTCCGAAAATAGTTACAATTTCTGTCTGTGCATTTAAAACACCTCTGATGTTTTGGTCTAAATATATTTTCTTCCGAGGATGGCGTGTAGAACAGAATCCAACTAACTGACTATTTTTAAGTTTTATTCTCTTCATTTTTCTAAAAAAATCGGAATCCTTGGGATTTGCTCCTGGCCAGCCACCTTCAATATATTGAATTCCCAACTCATCAAGTTTTTTAGCAATGTTTATCTTATCATTTACAGAATAGGAAACCCCTTCAGTCTGAGCGCCATCCCTTAAAGTGGTATCATAAAGTTCTATCTTCATCTTTTACCTCCTAAACCAAATTTTTCATGAATCGCTCTTACTGCAAGTATACCGTGTCTCTTCTTTATAATACAGGAAATACTGATATCAGAAGTAGAGATCATCTCAATATTTATATTTTTACTAGCTAATGCTTCAAACATCTTAGCTGCCACGCCTGGGTGCGAACGCATACCTACACCCACAATAGAAACCCGCGCTACATTTGAATCAGCAAAAACTTCTCCTGCACCGATCTTTTTACTTATTTGGCGCGTAATTCTTAAAGCTTTATTTAAAATATCCTTATGGATAGTAAAGGAAATATCTGTTATGCGATTACGCGATGTATTCTGAACAATCATATCTACATTTATACCTGCCTGAGAAATTGAACCGAATATTTTAGCTGCCAAACCAGGCTTATCTGGAACATCACAGATAGTAATCTTTGCTTCATCTTTAGTTAAAGTTACAGCTCTAACTATTACATCTTCCATATCTTTTTTACCTCCTTCACATATAATCGTTCCAACTTTATTTGAAAAAGAAGAACGCGCATGAATAATTACATTAAATTTCTTTGCTACCTCCACAGACCTGGCCTGCATAACTTGAGCTCCTAAAGATGCCATCTCCAACATCTCATCATAACTTATATAATTTAGCTTTACAGCATCCTTTACTATACTTGGATCTGCAGTATAAATTCCTTCTACATCTGAATATATTTCGCAATATTTTGCTTTTAAAACTTTAGCTAAAGCAACTGCGGTTAAATCTGAACCACCTCTACCTAAAGTAGTTATATCTTCATCTTCAGTTATTCCTTGAAAACCAGCAACGATTACGATTCTATCTTTTTTTAACTCTTCATTTATGCGCCTCGTATCAATTTTTAAAATCCTTGCTTTGGTATGGGTGCGGTCAGTAATTATTCCTACCTGTGCTCCTGTAAAGGAGATAGCTTCCATACCTAACTTATGTATAGCCATTGCTAAAAGTGCAATTGAGACCTGTTCACCGGTGGCAAGAAGCATATCGAGTTCTCTCTCCGGGGGCTCCTTATTTATCTTTTTAGCCAACTTTATAAGTTCATCGGTTGTATTTCCTAAAGCAGAAACTACCACCACTAAATCAAAACCTCTCTTCTTATACTCAATAATCCTTCTTGCTACACCCATAATCCTTTTGGGATCTGCTACCGATGAACCACCGTATTTTTGAACTATTAATTCTTTCATCTCTTCCTACAAATTTTATTCATTATTTCAAGAAACATAAGTCCACCTAATATAATTAAGATACCGCAGATAAATAAAAGTAAGTAATCTTTTTGTAAAAGATGCCTCAAAAATTGAAATACAAGTGCACCTATAGTAGTAAAGAACATAAAAATAGCAATCGGTAAGGTAAAAGATGCAGTCTTATTTCTATTAATAAGCCAAGCACTAATTACAAATAGAGAAAGACTAGCAACTAACTGATTCGATGCTCCAAATGCAGGCCAAATTTTTACCCATTGTCCAGTAAATGCAAGAAGGGCACTAAGACTTAAAACCAAAGCTGTGGAAAGGAATCTATTCTTAATAAGAAAAAGTTCTTCCGTTATATATCGGCATATACGAGAAGCGGTATCGAGAGTGGTAAGGATAAAAGAATTAAGCATCGCCATTGCTATCAATACAGCAAATCCTCCTAAAAATTTTTTGGTAACAAGACTATACCCTTGACTAAAAATCTCTATCGGTCCTTTAGTTTTTAGATAAAAATCTAAAGAATCTTTAGATAAATTAAGACTCGATATCATAACGATTACCAAAGTTGCTAATAAACCTTCCATAACCATTGCTCCGTAACCGATGCGAAAACTAAACTTCTCATTAGGTAACTGTTTGGAAGTTGTTCCACTAGAGATAAGACTATGAAAACCTGAGATAGCTCCACAAGCAACGGTAACAAATAAGCTTGGCCAAAGCCAACCTTCAGAGTTATTCCATTTAATAAAAAGTGGCATTTTTATAGCAGGATGTGTAATTATTACACCCAAAATTCCAAAAAACATACCAAAGAAGAGTAAAAAACTACAGAGATAATCGCGAGGCTGTAAAAGAATATTTACGGGAAGTATGGAGGCAAAATAAGCATAGAAAAAGAGTACACCTAACCAAATATATAAGCTATTTTTTCCTAAATTTATAGAGAAAATATTACCTAAAACTATTAAAAAGAAAAATGCTACTATACCAAAAATACTTACTAATATAGAATTAAGTTTTAAATTATATAACATCGCACCTATCAATACCGCTAAAGGAATCAACCCTAAGGAGGGTAAAATTATCTTTGGTTCGCTGATAAATGTTTTAGCACATAGAAAAGCAAAAACAGCGATTACTAAAATAAGTGCCATCCATACAAATAAAGAAAACATTACCTTTGCCTTAAAGGATATAGAATTTTTAGAAATCTCAGAGATAGAACTGCCTTCTTCTTTTACAGAAACAATTAAAGAGCTAAAATCATGTATACCTCCTATAAATACTGTACCTAAAACCACCCAGATTATTGCAGGAACCCAACCCCAAATAAAACAGGCAATCACTGGTCCAATTATAGGACCTGCTCCTGCGATGGAAGAAAAGTGATGTCCGAAAAGGACAAGCCAATTCTTTGCAGGGACATAATCTATACCATCGTATTTATAAAAAGCGGGGACTTTATTTTTAGAATCAACTTCCCAGAGACAGAAGAGTCTTTTTCTATAAAATATATAACCTAAAAAAAATACCAAGCAACTTATAATTATTAAGTGTAAAGAATTGATCATATAAAATCTCCCTTTATAAATGCTTCCATTAAAAGATATCCTTCCTTATAGTAAATTTGGCTCTTGCGGGCTTCAACTTCATTATAACCTTTAAAACCTTTTCCCGAGATGTCTTTTCCATAAATTGCAAAAAAGACATCATCTTTTGTATGCGTTCTTAAACTAAGAGGTGTAGCGTGATCCGGTAGGATTAAAATTCTAAAGTTTTTCTTACGCTTAAATGCTTTTAAAACTGTTCCCAAAACTAAACTATCAATCCTTTCGATAGCAGTTATCTTTTCTCTTAAATCAGCATTGTGTCCTGCCTCATCAGGTGCTTCTATATGTATGAAAACAAAGTCTTTATCTTTTAAAACCTTTAAAGCTGCTTCTGCTTTCCCTTTATAATCTGTATCGTAATAGCCGGTTGCCCCAGGAACTCTAATTACCTCTAAACCCAATATCTTCCCTAAACCTTTGATAAGATCAACTGCAGAGATTACTGCTCCACTTAAACCGTATTTTTCTTCAAAAGAAATAAATTCCGGAGTTCTACCTTGACCCCAAAGCCAGATCATATTAGCAGGATTTTCTTTTAGGTCAATTCTAATCATATTTATCTCATGGGCTTCTAATAAAGATTTTGATTTCCTCATTAAATCTATTATTAATTCTGCCCCTTCACCTTTGGGTAAATTTTTAGATATACTCATCCCCATAATATCGTGTGGAGCTTTACAGGAAAGGTTATCTAAACCTTTAGCTAAATTAGAATCTATAACCATTATATTGCGATAACTTACTCCAGGATAGAATCTTATTTTATCTGAACCTAATTTTTTATTTAGAAAATCAATTAATATAGATGCCTCTTTAGAAGTGATGTGACCGGCACTGTAATCTACCATCGTATCACGATTCACAGTAACTAAATTGCATCTGAAAGCTAATTCTTCTTTATTTAACTCTATTCCCAAATTTGCTGCCTCCAGAGGTCCCCTTCCGGTATAATATTTTAAAGGATCGTATCCTAAGATAGAAATAATTGCCACATCTGAACCTGCAGACATCTTATCAGGGATAGTCTTTATCCTACCCAATATACCATGACAGGCAATAAAATCTAAATTGGGCTTGCGCGCTACCTCTAAAGGTGTTCTACCATTTAATTCCTTGATAGGGTAATCAGCCATTCCATCCCCTACTATAACTATATATTTCATATTCTTTATAAAGAAATAATCTTTATAAGTTTTTTAGCTAATTCTTCTCTACTAGAAGCAGATTCCAATACAGAATCCTTATCGATAATAAATGCTTTGTAAGGAGAAAGCCTATTAGCTACTATCCAATCTGAGTTATGTTGCTTCAATGAATTCTTTGCTTTCTTTATTAGATGACTATCAGAAAGATTGCATTCTAATTTGAAAGTTATCAATTTTGATTTTGGCGCGTATTTACGGATATCTTTAAAAATTTTTGGTAATGGCTTTAATTTTAAATTATAGAGCCGATCAGATGGGATCTTTCCTTTTATTATTTTAGTAGGTCTAAAATCAGAAACCGCTGCTGAATGGATAATAAAATCGTATCTTTTCTTTTTTAATTCTCTGATAAGCTTATCTCTCAATTCTTCAAAATATTTAAAATTTATTAGCCTTATATTTTTATTTAATCTTATCTTATCTGTTCCCCCCAAGAAAAGGGTAACTTTAGCATCTTTTTCAGAAGCATAATTTGCTATAAGGATTCCTGTTTTTCCTGTAGAGATATTACTTATTAACCTTACTGCATCTAAAGGAACCCAAGTTGGACCTGCAGTTATCAAAATCTTTTTGTTTTTTAAACTCATAAATCAATAACCTATTTCTCTAATTACACTCTTTAAATCTGCTTTCACTATCTTTGGCTTTTTGATACTTTTAATTGCTCTGTCCGGATCCTTTAGACCATGACCGGTTAAAATACAAACTATCCTTATAGGTGGTTTATAATTTTTAAATTTTTTAAAGTATCCCTTTTTAGTTAATTTTATTAAGCCTGCGACTGAAGCGGCGGAGGCAGGCTCAACAAATATCCCTTCTTTTTCTGCTAATAATTTATAGGCAGAGATGATCTCTTTATCTGAAATCATATCAATTAAACCTTTTGATTCATCTCGAGCCTCTTCTGCTTTCTTCCAACTAGCAGGATTTCCAATCCTTATAGCTGTAGCGATAGTTCGAGGATTTTTTATTGGATAACCTCTTACAATGGGAGCAGAGCCCTCTGCCTGAAAACCTAAAAGATGTGGTAATTTTTTTATCTTAGCGAAAGCTCTATATTCTTTATATCCTTTCCAATAAGCGGTGATATTTCCTGCATTTCCAACAGGTATAGCCTGAAAATCGGGAGCATCTCCTAAAGTATCACAGATTTCAAAAGATGCAGTTTTTTGACCTTCGATCCGATAAGGATTTATAGAATTAACTAAACCTACAGGATATTTTTGGGAGATCTCCTTCACTATACTAAGGGCATCATCAAAATTACCTCTTATAGCAATAACTTTTGCTCCATGAATTAATGCCTGAGCAAGTTTACCCAAAGCAATCGCTCCTTGAGGAATTATCACTATTGATTCCATATTTGCTTTGGCTGCATAGGCACTCGCAGAGGCAGATGTATTTCCTGTAGAGGCACAGATCACCGCAGTTAAAGATTCTTCCTTTGCTTTAGATACCGCTACAGTCATCCCTCTATCTTTAAAGGAGCCTGTTGGATTTAAGCCTTCATATTTTAGATAAACCTCGAAATTCTTTCCTAAGCAATTACTTAAATAAAGAGAGTAAATTAGAGGAGTATTACCTTCTTTTAATGTAATAATTGGAGTTTTATAACTTACGGGTAGATACTTCCTATACCTTTCAATTATCCCATTATAATTCTTTATATTTGATTTTTGATTTTTGACTTCCACACTATAGCTCCTCTATCCTTATTGCCACAGGTTTTTCTTTTATTACATCTAATTTACTTATACGCGAAAGCGCCTCTTTAAAATTTTTCTCTTTAGCCTCGTGGGTAAGCATTACTACAGGAACTACTTTTTGTTTTTTTCTCTCCTTCTGATTAACTGAAGCAATACTTATCTGGTATTTACCTAAAAGACCAGAAATCTTAGCCAAAACACCCGGTTTATCTATAGCCATAAAACGTATATAGTATCTACTTTCTATTTCAGAGATATTTTTTAATCTCTGGATGGAGCTATCTTGGATTACCTCTAATTGGGGCTTGAAAAGTCCTGCTTTAATATTTTGGACTAAATCTACAAGATCGGAAACAACAGCAGAAGCAGCAGGCATCTGACCTGCACCTGGCCCGTAAAAAAGGAGTTCATTTATCAAATCAGAAGAGAGATAGATAGCATTGAATATTCCTTTTACCGAAGATAAAAGATGATCTTGAGGGATAAGTGTAGGATGAACTCTCACTTCTAATTCCTGAGCTTCTTTCTTAGCGATAGCTAACAGTTTTATATCCCAACCCATCTCTTTAGCATAGATAAGATCTATATTAGAGATATTAGATATTCCTTCAACGAATATATCCTCTAAATTAATCAATCTTCCAAAACATAAGTATATTAGTAAAATTAACTTATGAGCAGAATCTATTCCTTGAATATCCAAAGTGGGGTCTTTTTCGGCAAAACCTTTTCTTTTGGCTTCCTGTAAAGCTTCTTTGAAACTAAGATTCTCCTTTGACATCTTCGTTAAGATGAAATTAGAAGTTCCATTTAAAATACCTAAGATACTTAAAAATCGATTAGCTACCAGACCTTCACGGATAGATTTTATTATAGGGATACCTGCTCCTACAGAAGCTTCAAAGTAAATGGAAAGCTTATGCTGTTTTGCGATTAGAAATAACTCTTTCCCTTCTTCAGCAAGGAGAGCTTTGTTAGCAGTAATTATATGTTTACCATTCTTCAATGCCTCAATGATATATTCTTTGGCAGGATGTATTCCTCCGATCAGTTCAATCACAATATCTATCTGGGGATCACGTATTATCTGATCAGGATCTGTGGTAAGTAAACTTTCATCTACAGAAATAGCCCTTTTTGATTTTATATCTTTATCACATATCTTTCTTAAAATTATGTTAGTACCAGTTTTATTTCTAAGTAGAGTTTGTTTTTCTTTTAAAATCTTTACTACACCTGTGCCTACTGTGCCGAAACCGATCAGACCGACATTTATCCCTCTCATAGCTTATCCTTTCTTTAAATAATAAGAAATTAACTCCTCCATAATCTTAGTTTGTTCTTCATTAAGAGATATAAATTGAATACGTGTATCGTAAATTAAATTTTTCACCTTCTCTTTTGAATCCACCACTTCACCAATTAATTCTATAGGTTTAGGATGATTTGGTAGCCTTAATTTCAAAGAAAGTTTTGTTCCTTTAGGAAACTCACTATTTGTAGTTAAAAGTACACCACCTAAGCTTATATTCTTCGTTTGAGATGTATCTAAGATTTTGGAATCCTCTAACTTCCTATAAGAAACAATAAAATTTGCTAATATCCGAGAATACTTCCTTCTCTCTTTATACTCCATCTAGTTTATTAATCGGGGCGGACGGATTTGAACCGTCGACCTCTTGAACCCCATTCAAGCGCGCTAATCCAAACTGCGCCACGCCCCGAAATCAACCTCCTCCTCTTTACTTCTGCGTAACA
>JAMWCN010000077.1 GCA_023819505.1 Candidatus Omnitrophota bacterium
GCAGCATTTCAAAAATATGTGCATAATGCTACAAGCAAAACAATAAATTTTCCTTTTGAGGCAACAGTTGAAGATGTTAAGAATGCATATCTTTTAGCATATAAATTGGGTTGTAAAGGAATTACCGTCTATCGGGATAGAAGTAGAGAAGAGCAGGTGTTAAATATAGGTAATAGAGAAAAGAAAGGAGACAAAATGCCGGAAGAAAAAAAGGAGTCTTCTGAGAAGAAAATTTTACCCCGGCCAAGACCTGAGGTAATTACCGGAACCACCACTAAAGTGGCTACTGGCTGTGGCAATCTTTATGTTACTATAAATGTAGATGAAGAAGGGAAACCTTTTGAATTATTTACTCAGATGGGAAAGGCAGGTGGTTGTGCGGCATCTCAACTTGAGGCAATTGGAAGATTAGTATCTTTGGCTTTTCGTTCAGGGATAGAGGTTAAGGCAATTGTAGAGCAATTACGTAATATCCGGTGTCCTTCTCCTTCCTGGGAAAAGGGTCAGAGGATCTTCTCCTGTGCGGATGCAATTGCACGAGTTATTGAGAAAAGATTAACTAATGGAGTAGGTCTAAAAATAGAGACCCCTAAGGTAGCGATGAAGCATTCCCATGAAGACGAAAGTATAAGTTCTAATTTTCACGGTGAAACTGTGGGAGTCTGTCCTGATTGTGGAGGAGCCCTACATTATGAAGAGGGCTGTCAGAAATGCTATGCCTGTGGTTATTCTAAATGTTAATGTGTTATTTTCGTTAATTTCGTTTGGTTCGTTAAATTCGTTGCAGAGGAATATTCATATAATTAGTAGTTAGTATTGAAATATAAAATCTAAAAGATATTCTCTTTGAATAATGGTACAAACAATAAAATGTCCAGTTTCTAAATCCGGTAGTAAAATAAACAGAAACTACTCGGTGGAAGATAGAAAGAATATTTTGCTTAAAGATATTTGTGCAGAGAAGCTACCTTATAAAATTTATTTTCAGACAGGCTCTATATGTATCTATAACAATGACTTTTTAGAAATAGATTGCATCAAAGATAATTCGATAGATTTAATAGTAACCTCTCCACCTTACAATGTAGATATTCATTACAATTTTTATAACGATAAGATTTCTTATGAAGATTATTTGGAGTTTACGAGAAAATGGCTTTCTAAATGTTTTAGATTAGCTAAAAACGATGGAAGACTCTGTCTTAATATCCCTTTAGATAAAAATAAAGGTGGGCAACAGAGCGTCTGTGCAGATATAACTATAATTGCAAAACAAATTGGTTGGAAATATCATTCTACAATTATTTGGAATGAACAGAATATTTCCCGCCGGACTGCTTGGGGTTCTTGGCTTTCGGCACGAGCACCTTATGTAATTGCTCCTGTAGAAGTTATTGTGGTTTTATATAAAAAATTTTGGAGAAAAGAAGGTTTTGGAAAAAATGATATTACTAAAAAGGAATTCATTGAATGGACAAATGGGGTGTGGACTTTTTCAGGAGAAAGTAGAACAAAAGTAGGCCATCCTGCTCCTTTTCCTGTAGAACTTCCAAAGAGATGTATAAAACTATTTAGTTATGTGGGTGATACTATTCTTGATCCGTTTCTTGGTAGTGGTTCTACTTTAATTGCTTGCGTTGAGACAAATCGTAAGGGCATAGGTGTTGAAATAGATAAAAATTATTGCGCTATTGCTAAGCGTAGACTTATAAGAGAAGCACAAATATATCAGTTAACAATTTAAAATATAATACCATGAATAGACCATACAAGACAATTGAAGAAAGGCAGAGTTTTGTAGTTAGGACTGGCAAAGAGTTAGAAAATCAAATTTTTGACTATTTAAATAGAGAACTAGAAAAATATGGAGTCAAAATTATTAAAGGAGATGATATTAAAAACAATATAAAGAAATATGCTTTTCTTTATGACTACCTTTCTATTCCTCTTAAAGAATCAAAATCTAAAAAGATATGGGGAGATATAGATTTAGTTGCTGTAGACAGTAGTGATAATTATCCCATAGCAATTATAAGTTGTAAAACAAGTTTTCACGGAAGATTTACTGAAACTTTTTTCTATAGTATTATTTTTAGATTACTGACGAGAATAAAATTTATATTGGTTACAGCAGATGCAGGAAGAGGGCAGAAATATAAATGGCAGTCAGAACTCGGAAGCGAAGATAAACCAACCAAAGATAGAGAAATGGCTTCTAATTATCTTGATGGTCTTTATACTATTAATAAAAAGACAAAATTAGGTGGAATAGTAAAATTTATAACTGATTTGCCTAAAGATATAGTTTATTGGAAAGAAGGTTTGATTAAAACACAGAAGATTTAAAGGTAATTATAACTCTAATTTTATAACGGACAAATTAACTTAACAAACTTAACAAAAATAACCAATTTAACGAATTCAACGATAATAACAAAAAGGAAGCGAGTTTATGAAAAAAATCCTCTATGTTGTTTTAGATGGATTGGGAGATCTACCCATCCAAGAGTTAAATAATCAGACGCCTTTAGAGGCAGCACATACTCCGAATATGGATAATTTAGCTAAAAAAGGAAAGACCGGTTTAGTTTTTCCTGTGACTGAAGGAATTGCTCCAGAATCAGATATTGCAGTGATTTCTCTTTTGGGCTACGATGTACATAAGTATTATACAGGAAGGGGTCCTCTGGAGTGTTTTGCAGAAGGGCTAAATGTAAATGATGGAGACCTTGCTTTAAGAGTAAATTTTGCCACTGTTAGCGAAGATGGGAAGACCATTTTGGATAGACGCGTGGGAAGAAACCTAACTACTGAAGAGGCCACTGCTTTAGCTAAAGAAATTAATACCAAAGTAAAGTTATCAGAAGAGCTAAGTTTTGAATTTAAAAATACGATTGGGCATCGCGGGGTTTTAGTTATCAGGCATAGAGAGAAAAGTCTTTCTTGTTGGATCACCAATACCGATCCTGCCTATACAAGGGAAGGTATATTTGGAATAGCCAAAGAAAAATTTGAAAATACTGTTATAGATTCGGTTCCTTTAGCAGGTTATGAAAATGATCCTACTGTAAAATTATCTGCATCTATTTTGAATGAATTTACCCTAAAATCACATCAGGTTTTAAAGGAATCTTTCATAAATAAAAAAAGGATCTCCGAAAATAAACTTCCTGCCAATATAATTTTAGCTAGAGATGCAGGAGACCATCTTCCTAAGTTTCCTTCTATAAAAGAACTGTATGGAATAAATTTTGGTTCCTTTGTGCAGATGCCTGTAGAAAAAGGAATTGCCCTTCTATGCGGAATAGAGATTGTTGAGGTTCCTCCTTCTACAGGACATTTAGATATAGATTATGCGATTTGGGCAAAATTAGCTTTAGAATCAATTAAAAAATACGATGGACTTTATATCCATATTAAAGGACCAGATGAGCCAGCACATGATGGAGATTACATAAAAAAGAAAGAAATTATCGAAGCAATCGATAATTATTTTTTTACTCCACTTCTCTCCAAGATAAATTTAAAGGAAGCGATTTTAGCAATAACCAGCGATCACTCTACTACCTGCAAAGCAAAATCCCATACCGCTGATCCTGTTCCTTTTTTAGTCTGCGGTGGAGATATATTATCCGATAATTCATTAAATTTCTCTGAGAAAGTAGCAAAAGAAGGCTCCTTAGGGAAATTGAAAGGTAAAGATATTTTAACCCTCCTTGTAAAATTTGCTCGATAATAGTATAATACTTTAAAATTTTAAATTTCAAAATAAAATTCAATAAAAAATTTCTAATTTTTAAAATTTAACTTAAATTATTATGGACTACGATGTAATAGTAATAGGTGCAGGCCATTCTGGAATAGAGGCAAGTTTAGCCTCTGCAAGGATGGGATGTAGAGTCCTTCTTATTACTTTTAAAAAAGATTCTATCGGTCAAATGAGCTGTAATCCTGCAATTGGTGGGGTAGGTAAAGGTCAATTGGTTAAAGAGATCGATGCTTTAGGAGGTCAGATGGCTAAGGCTTCTGATGCCTGTGGTATTCAATTTAGAGTGCTTAATGCTTCAAAGGGACCTGCGGTCTGGTCTTCAAGAGCACAAATTGATATGGAACTTTATAAACAGTATATGCGTAAAGTTTTAGAGAATCAAACAGGTCTTACTATCAAAGAATCAGAGGTAGAAAAATTGATTGTAGAAGATAGTCAGATAAGAGGTGTAGTTACTAAAGAGAAGGAAAGTATAGAATCATTTTGTGTAATAGTTTGTCCGGGAACATTTTTAGATGGTTTAATCCATATAGGTTTAAAGCACTTCAGCGGTGGCAGAATCAATGAACCTGCTTCTATAAGTTTGGCAGAGAATTTAAAAGAGTTAGGATTTAAACTTTTAAGATTTAAGACTGGAACATGCCCCCGTTTAGATAAAAATACTATCGATTATTCTTATCTTAAGATCCAGGAAGGAGATTTTCCTCCAAAGCCGTTTTCTTTTTCAACTAAAAAACTTACCCAGAAACAGATTCCCTGTTATATTACATATACAAATAAAAGAACTCATAAAATTATTTTAGATAATTTAGATAAATCTCCTCTCTATACAGGAATTATTAAAGCAACAGGGGTAAGGTACTGCCCTTCTATTGAGGATAAAATTGTAAAGTTTCAAGATAAAGACAGGCATCAGATATTTTTGGAACCAGAAGGTTACGATACAAATGAGATATATCCTAACGGTTTATCTACAAGTCTACCTGAAGAGGTCCAGCTAAAAATGCTTCATTCTATTAAAGGTTTGGAAGAAGTAAAGGTAATCCGTTTTGGTTATGGAATAGAACATACAGTAGTAGAGCCAACTCAACTTTACCCGACTTTAGAAACGAAATTGATTAAAAATTTATTTTTAGCAGGTCAAATTAATGGAACTACCGGTTATGAAGAAGCAGCAGCTCAAGGCTTAATTGCAGGAATAAATGCTGGTTTAAAAGTAAAAAATAAAGAACCCTTTATTTTAGATCGTTCCAGTAGTTATATTGGAGTTTTAATTGATGATTTAACTACAAGAGGAACAAATGAACCTTATCGGATGTTTACTTCTCGTGTTGAATATAGACTCCTTTTACGCGAGGATAACGCAGATTTAAGATTGAGAGAATTAGGCTACAGATTAGGTCTTGTTTCTAAAGAGGATTACGAATCTACAAGGTTAAAGCAAGAGAGAATTAAGAAAGCGATCTTATTCTTAAAAGGAACTATCATTAAGCCAAATCCAGAATTAAATAATTTTATTGTCAATTTAGGTACCTCTCCTATAAAAAATCCAATTTCTTTAGAAAAATTCCTGATGCGTCCCCAAGTAAACTTAAAAGATTTAAAGAAGCTAAATCTAAATATAGATTCTTCTCTTTTTGATTTACCACAGGTAGAAATTGAGGTAAAATATGCAGGATTTATTCAGAGACAACTAAAGGAAGTAGAAAGATTTAAGAATCTGGAGAAGATAAAGATACCTCTAAATTTAGATTATAATAAAATCCCTGGTCTTTCTCGGGAGATAAAAGAGAAATTGGCTAAATTTAAACCAATTAACCTTGGACAGGCATCGCGGATTTCGGGAGTGACACCCGCAGCAATTTCTATTCTCTGGGTGTATCTAAAAAAA
>JAMWCN010000078.1 GCA_023819505.1 Candidatus Omnitrophota bacterium
ATTGAGATTATCACCTCAGCTTATTATCATCCGATTCTACCTTTACTCTATAGCACAAAAACTGCTAAAGAGGCAAATCCTAAAACAGAATTACCTAAAAAAGTCTTTAGTTTTCCTCAGGATATCTTAGGTCAAATCCGTCAGGCAAAGGCATTATACAATAGATATTTTACCGGTTTTCCTTCAGGGCTTTGGCCTTCAGAAGAGGCAGTATCAGAGCATATCGTAAGTTTTTTAATCCAGGAGGGTTTTAGGTGGATAGTTACTGATGAGGCAATCCTTTTTAAGTCATTAAGAAAGAAAAAAAGAACTGCAGAACTTATTTATCAGCCCTATATATTGAAGAGAAAAGAAGGAGATTTAGTAGTGGTGTTTCGCGATCGCAACCTTTCCGATTTAATCAGTTTTGTCTATCAGAATTTAAAGCCACAGGAGGCAGTAGATGATTTTATCAAGCACTTAAAGAACATCCATTCAGCCTATAAAGAGATAAATCCTTTGGTCTGTGTTGCTTTAGATGGAGAGAATGCCTGGGAGTATTATAAAAATGATGGAAGAGATTTTTTAAATTTACTTTATAGAAGTTTGCAGGAACTAGATTTTATAAAGACAATTACAGTTTCTGAATACCTTAATTTATATCCAACTAAATCTGAGATAAAAAGACTTGCCTGTGGTTCCTGGATCTTTGGTGTACTTAATAAGTGGATAGGCTCGCCTTTTAAAAATCGTGCCTGGGAATGTTTACTTGAAGCAAGAGAGAAATTAGAGGAAGTAAAGTTTGGATTAACTAAAGAAAAACTAGAACTTGCCTTAAAGCAAATTTATATTTTAGAGGGAAGTGATTGGTTCTGGTGGTATGGAGAAAACCACACCACTTTTGATATCCTTTTTAGGAAACATCTGGTGAATTTTTATAATATTATAGGATTGCCTGCTCCTGAAGCTCTTAAAAAACCCCTTGTTGCAGTATTATCTGAGCCTTGACAAAAATATATTTATATGGTATATTATATATTAGTATAATAAAAAAACCGGCATTTTCTCCTCCTAAAAAGGAGAAGTGCCACGGAAGAGCCGGTTAATGGTTAAAAGGAAAGGTAACCGGCTTTTTTATTTGACAACTCTTTTTAAAAAAGATATAATGAAATGAAAGAATAAAAAATGAGAAAAAGAATATTTATAATCAGTGCAGTTATTCTATTTTATTCTGGTTTTTTTTCTCAAGCATATTCTTCCTTTAATCTTTCGGTGCGTCCTTATGAAGGAGGATATGAACTTAAATTTGGTAAGATAGAGCCAAGTTTAAATATTATAAATAAAGAGGTAGTGGTAAATATTATTTCGGATTTAGGCAAACCATACCGACTTATTCAGGAGGTATTAGAACCCTTAACCAATCAGGAAGGAGTGGTTATTCCTTTGGGGAATTTTTTTGTCTATGCCTTAAGAGGAACAAATCGCTATGGAACTTTATCCGTAGAGCAGGAAACCCCTGTATCTTTAGGAAGAACCATTATTTATACTTCAAACTCTTTAGGACTATCTGACAGTTTTACTTTAGTTTATAGTCTGCGTGGGCCTTTAGGTGTGCCTGCAGGTCTATACAGAGGAAGGATCGCTTTTATTTTAGAATCTACAGAAACAGGACAGATGCCAGTAATTAATATCCTTAACGTCTATGTGGATATATCTGCACAGGCTTATATAAGAGTTGTCTCAAAGACAGGTTCCAAAGTTATTGCGCTTTCTTCTAAAACTCCTGAAAAAAGTTTATCTCAAATTTCTTTAGAAATGAAATATCCTTTAGGAGGAACTTTTAGAATCTATCAGAGTATAACCGAACCTCTGGTTTCTGTAGAAGGCAAAAGATTCCCTTTAGAATCTATAAGTTTTTATATCAGCGGCGCACATATAGGAACCGCACCAAATGTTTCTCAGCCATTATCTTTAAAAGACGAGCTTCTTTATACCTCTGACCTTAAAGGAAATGCAGAAAATTTTTCTATTAATTATCAACTTGGAGATGTTTCAGGTATCAAGGCAGGCATATACCGCACAACGATAAAGTATCTTTTGGAGGGTCCTGGAAGTAGCCCTTTAAGATTGCTTGATACGTATAATCTGGAAGTAAATATACCTGCAGTTTTTGAATTAATGATTAGTACACCTACTGGTGGTAAGGTAATTGAATTTCGCAATCTTAAACCTGAAGAACCACCTAAAAGATTTGAGGTAGACATAGAGGTTAAGACCAATTTAGAAAAGCAGTATCAGGTAAGTCAAAATTTGGTTTCTGCTTTATCTAATAGGGAAGGTAAAACCATTCCTTCTAAGTTTTTTACCCTAAGAACAGAAGGAATAGATGCTAAAGGAAAATTGCTTTTTCCCCATAATACCGAGGTAAAAATCGGAGAGATGGTCTTGTATATATCTGACAGAGAAGGACTACCTGCGAAATTTAAAGTAATTTATGAATTGAGTTCTTCCTGGGATATTGCTGCGGGTGATTATTCTGCACCCATCATTTATTCAGTAACAGAATTATAAAGGAAAGGAGGTGAGAAAAATGAAAAGATTAGCGATTCTTGCTTTAGCTGCTGTTATGCTTCTGGGGATTAACTCCGCTAGCTTTGCTAGTGACTCTAAAAGTTACGATGTAAAGGCATATGTACCTCAGTTAAATGGACTCAGCATAAGTATCTCTAAGATTCCTGTAAGTGGTGGCCCCTGGCAGCCAGGTCAGTCGAGTGTGGATTTTGGTACTTTGAGCTTTGATAGCACCTATAAGATCTTCCGCGCCAATTACTACTATGCAGTAGATGTAGGGATTAACTCCAATACTAGTGATTGGACAGTAACTCACACCCCTTATAGTGTTACTCTTGTAAATGGCACAGAAACCCTGGATAATCATATCAATGTAAGTTTTGTAAAGCAGATTAACGACACAACTGATCAGCCTCTATCAAAGGTAAGTTTTGCCAATAGCAACAAGAGTTTTACCAAAAGCCAACTTTTAGGTGGCTGGCTGAGAATTTATTACGGTATTGCCACTGGTTCAGGAGATAATCCTGGAGTAACCCCTATTCCAAGTACAAAGACATTTGGTCAATATAAAGGTTCGGTAACCATTACCCTTACTCCTTAAAAAGGATTTTAAAAGAAAGGGTTAGTCTTGAACAAAAGAAGATTTATTGTCTCTTTAATAGGGTGGGGGGTTCTATGTTTATCTTTTGTCTTTAAGGTAGAAGCTACTACTATAAGATTAGACCGTGCAAAGATAAGATTAAACATCTTGCCTGGAAATTCATTCAGTGGTCAGATAAACATAGAGAACCCCTCTAGTGAACCTGTAGAGATAAAGGCGTATCTACAGGATTGGTGTTATACCAAAGCAGGAGATGGAACAAAGGAATTTTACTCTGCTGGTGCGACAGAGTTTTCCTGTGCTTCTTGGATAAGTTTTTCTCCAACGGAATTTTTAATCCCTGCCTTTGGACAGAAGACAATAAATTACACCGTCAAGGTTCCTTCAGAGGCAAAAGGAACACATTTTGCAGTGCTTTTTTTTGAAACCACTCCTCAGGCATCTGAACCAGAAGTAGGTATGATGATTAAAGTAAGGGTAGGAGCACTTTTTTATATTGAGGCAAAAGGCACAACCCAAAGAAAAGCAGAATTAGATAATTTTCACCTTACACAGGATACTAAAAAAAATCTAATTATAGAGACTGATTTACTGAATATAGGTAATGTGGATCTTGTCTGCGAAGGGACATATCATATTATAGATAAAAAAGGGATGGTTATAGCACGTGGTGAATTTAATAAAGCCTATACTTTTCCTCAAGATAAAGTAAACCTAAAGGCAACCTGTAAGCAGATTTTTAACGAAGGTCTCTACGATATCATTTTAACCTTAGATTTGGGTAAAGCACATCAGGAGCAGGGGTTCTCCGGAGGCCCTGTGTTAGTAAAAGAGGTAGAGTTTGAGATAGATGAAGAGGGAAATATTAAGAGGGTAGGTGAATTAAGATAGGTGTTTATTTTTTCTAAAAAAATAATAGTTTTTTTATTAATTTTTTCTGTTTTTTTAATTCAGATTTATGTTCCTGATCTCTGGTCTTGGGAACTTATCCCAGAATATCTATGTCAGATTGGTGAGAGATTATATCGAGAGGGAAAACTTAATGAGGCATTATCAGAGTTTCAGAAGGCTTTGCTTGCCTCTCCAGGTTATGAGCCTGCCTTAAGATATATACAACTTATTCAACAGCAGTTAGCTAAACCTTCAGTTAAAATACCTGCTCCTATTGAGGTAGGATATCCAGAGAAAATTAAAACCCGCCAAGAGATAATCCAGGAGGAGTTAGCAAGGTGGGCAGAAAAAAAGGAACTTACTCCCTCTTATATCTATCCTGCGCAAACCGAAGTTAAAGGTACCTTGTTTTTAGATAAAAGCGTTGAAAATCTGCAGTTTCCTATAGAAATAGAAAAAAATACTGCTTTTATAGTAGAAGGTATCTCCATCCAACGTTTCTTAAATACAGTACCCCAGGTTTTATCAGTAGAGAAAATAAGTCCTGATCAATTGATGGTAGAAGCTAAAGATTTAGGTTATACATATCTCCATATATGGGATAGTAGGCAACGCTGGACATTAGAATTTTTGGTTACACCACCACAATTACATAAAACTGTAGTTACTCTGGAGGAATTAACTGAAGAGAAAGAAGGTTCTTTTAAATTAAGGTATTCAATGGATTGGTCTTTATATGAATCAGGCAGAAGATTAGATGAGCTGGAGCGTATTTCCTATTACTGGACACACTGGTTAGAAATAACTGGTGATATACCTTATGGAAAGTTCGATTCTTCTCTTTCAGTAAGAACTTTAAGAAAAAAAGAAGAACTTTCGTATTTTACCATTGGTTTAGAAGAGGGGTTAATTGGATCATTTAAAGGTTTTAAATTGCGGGGATTTGATTTTTGGCCGGGAGTAGCTAATCTTGCTTTCTCAGGAGATAGTCTAAGAGGAGGTATGTTTAGTTCACCTGCTTTCCATGATAGATTAAATTATACTATCTTTGGTGGCAAGGAGGGTTACGGTCGCTATACAGGATTTTCTCCAGGGTTAGCTCGTATGCGTGAAAGTTATGTTTCTGGGCTACATATTAATTTTAGACCTCAACAAGATAACATTTATAGTGCCTCAGTATTCCATGGCTGGGGCAGTCAGAGAAATCCAGATCTTAATCCCTATGGTTATGACTTGCAGATAGAAAAGCATCTGGATAAACTTTTATGGGGTTATGAGATTGCTCATGATTCTGAAACCTTTGCTCATCTCTTTAATCTACACTATCGTACAGGAAATTTTGATTTTAATACAGAGTTCAGAAATACGGATAAGGATTTTCGCACCATGACTGGTTGGGGTTGGCGAGCAGGAGAATTGGGCTGGTTGACCAATATTTTTTATAAACCATCGGATTTTTTGGATATATCTGGCAGACTAGATATCTTTCGTGATCGTCTTTATCCTAATCCAGATAAGATAAGACGTTTTAATCAAGACCTGAATTTAGATATTAATTATCAACTAGATCAATTGAGCAGTTTAAGATACGATTATAGTTTTCAAAATGAAT
>JAMWCN010000079.1 GCA_023819505.1 Candidatus Omnitrophota bacterium
TAGTTATTCAAAAAGGAATTGTTTCAGAGGAGGAACTTTTGAGTTTGCTTGCTCAAAAGATGGGATTAAATATAGTTGAACTTAAGAGTTTATCTATAGATAAACAGGTTTTAGAGAAAGTAGATGGGAAATTTATCTCTTATTATAAATTTTTACCTATAGAAATTAAAGAGCATACCTTAAAGATTGCAGTAGATTTTCCTTTAGATATAAAGAGTCAAGATGAGATAAGAACCCAGTTAGGCTATGATATTGAGATGGTTTTAGCTAAAAGAGAGGATTTAGAAGAAGCGATTGAAAAATACTATGGACTTGGAAGAAAGACATTAGAAAAATTAGTATCTTCAGTTTCTCCGCAGGTTTCTGAGACAGCTGAAGAGGAGATAGAGGATATTGAAAAATTAGCTGAGGATGCCTCAATTATAAATTTAGTTAATCAGATAATTTTAGACGCTTTTAAGAAACGCGCCACTGATATTCATATCGAACCTTATCGGATGGGGGTAAATTTTCGTTACCGTATAGATGGAGTGCTTTATGATACAAGTGTTCCAACTCAGATAAAGAATTTTTTACCTGCAATTATCTCAAGGATAAAAATTATGTCTAATCTAAATATCGTAGAAAAAAGACTTCCTCAGGATGGAAGGGCAATTGTAAAAATTCAGGATCAAGTTTTAGATTTAAGAATTTCTACAATCCCTACCCCTTTTGGCGAAAGTGTAGTGATAAGGATTTTACCTACCCAGATGCTTTTTAGTTTGGAGAAGTTAGGACTGTCTAAAAAAGATTTAAATATTTTTGAAAATTTAATCCAAAAACCACATGGTATAATCTTTGTAACCGGACCTACAGGAAGTGGTAAAACTACTACCCTTTATGCTTGTTTAAGTAGATTAAATACAAAAGAGCGTAAAATTATCACTATTGAAGACCCTATTGAATACGAGATGCCGGGGATTATTCAGATTCAGGTACAACCCGAAATTGGATTAGATTTTGCACGGGGGCTGCGTAGTATCTTAAGACATGATCCTGATGTAATTATGGTAGGTGAGGTAAGGGATTTAGAAACCGCAGAGATTGCTATTAGAGTTGCTTTGACTGGACATTTAGTCTTTTCTACCTTACATACAAACGATGCTTCCAGTGGTATTACTCGGCTTCTTGATATTGGGTTAGAGCCGTATCTAGTTGCTTCCAGTGTCGAAGCTTTTATTGCTCAGAGGCTTATTAGACTTAATTGTCCAGATTGCAAATACGAAGATAAAGAAGCTCCTTTGGAATTAAAAGAGCTCATTGCTGATGAGTTGGGTTTAAAATCTAAAGAAGCAAAGATCTTTCGCTCAAAAGGATGCCCTAATTGTAATTTTACTGGTTTCTTCGGTAGAACTGCTATCTATGAGATTCTGTTAGTAGATGAGGCAATCAAAGAAGCAATTTTAAAGAAAAGCTCTTCTGATCAGATTAAACGTATCGCCTTATCCAGAGGTATGCGCACATTACGCCAGGATGGATGGGAGAAAGTAATTTCAGGTTTTACTACCCCTGAAGAAGTTATGAAAGTAGTGCCTTTGGAGAGAGAATTTGAAAAAGAAAGTTTACCTCAGTCCATCAACCAAAAGAATATTACTCCTTATAATTTAGTTGATCAACGCGTATATGAAAGGATAGAGCTGAAATTGAATTTGCGCTTTCGCGTAATAAAATCAGATATGGATATATTTAAGAAAGGCTTGAATTCAGAACAGATGGCAGTGACTAAAAATGTCTCCTGTGGAGGTTTACTTTTTGTTTTTGATACCCTTATACCTATAGGCTCTATTTTAGAGCTAAAGTTAGAGATACCTGATGGCCAGCCTCCTCTGGAATGCTTAGCCAGGATTACTCGCATTGAAGAGATAGAAGAAGCCCAAAAATATGAAATTGCAGTCTGTTTCTTAGATATCACTTCAAATCAACGCGCACGTTTAGAGCGTTATCTAAAAACACAAAAATAAAGATAATTTATGCCTGTATATCTATACAGAGCAAAAAAGGGACCACAAGAAGTAGTAGAAGGAAAAATTGAAGCCCTGACTGAGAAAGAAGCAGTAGAAAAACTAACACAGCTTGGATATTTACCTATAAAAATTCAACCTCTTTTATCTAAAGAGAAGCAACTTCAAAAATCAATCCCTGGTAAAATAAATCCTCATCAGATAACTGTATTCTCTAGGCAACTTGCTACTCTCTTAAAGTCAGGAGTTCCTATTTTAACCGCAATAAATATCTTACAACAGCAGTCTCAAAATTCAGGTCTTTCTTATATTCTTTTTGATTTATATAATTCTATAAAAGAAGGCCAAAATTTTTCTACCGTTTTAGCTAAATATCCCAAAGTATTTTCTTCTCTTTACACCGCTTTAATTAAAACCGCAGAAGATAGTGGGGCTTTAGCAGAAGTCCTATTTAAGGTCTCAGATTATCGAGCCAGGCAGGAAGAATTTTTAAGTAAATTTCGTATGGCTTTAGTTTATCCAATTTTAATGGTTTTGGTGGGAATAGGAACGATCATTTTTATGCTTACTTTTGTTTTACCAAAGATAAGTCGGATTTTTTTAGATTTAGGCCAAAATCTACCTTTACCTACTCAGATAATTTTAGGTTTAAGTAATTTCTTAAAAGAAAAATGGCTTTGGTTAGTTATCTCTATTCTTATTGTTTTGATTTTATTTCACCGCTACTTTAAGACCGAAAAAGGAAGAACCAATTTAGATAGTTTTAAATTAAAGCTTCCCCTTTTAGGAAACTTTATTCTTAAGGCGGAGCTGGCTCGTTTCAGTAGAACTTTAGAGCTTCTTATAAAAAATGGAATTTCTATTTTAAAAGCAATTGAGTTAGCTATACCTGTTTTAAATAACCAAATACTAAAGAATTGTTTTAAAACCAGTATTAAAGAATTACAACAAGGAAGTTCATTAGGTAAGGTTTTAAAGGAGTATAAAATTATACCTATCTTTATGAGTAACTTAATTAGTGTGGGAGAGGAATCAGGTAGACTTTCTGAAGCATTTGCTGAAGTCGCCTCCTCTTATGAGCAGGATAACGAAGATACCGCTAAAGTCTTTACTACTTTGCTTGAACCTGCTTTGATTTTAATAATCGGAGGAGTCATTGGTTTTATTGTTATAGGGATGCTTCTGCCGATTTTTGAGATTAATTTAGCAATTAGATAAAGAGATGAACGATCCCAAAAGAATCCTAATTATTGATGATGATGTAACAGCTGCCGAGAGTTTAAAGAAGTTGCTTAATCTATCAGGTTTTGTTGCAGAAACTGTAAATAAAGCAAAAGAGGCGCTGAATAAAGTAAAATTGTTTAAGCCGGATTTAATTATTCTGGACTTACTGATGCCAGAAATTGGGGGTTTAGAGTTATGTGAGATTTTTAATCATGATCCCCAAACCGCTCATATCCCTATCATTGTGATCTCTGCATTAAGTGGTTATACTGATATAAAAAAGGCATATAAACTGGGGGTTTTAGGTTATATCACAAAACCCTATGATTTTGACCAGGTATTAAATGAAGTAAAAAAAATACTAGAAGGATAAAGTTATGACCACAGCAAAAAGATTTTTATTTTTGTTTTTAAGTATATTTATTTTATTCATTCTGATCTTATCAACAGTATTTCTATTGGATAGGCAACATATGAAAATACTTTGGGAAAAAGAGAGAGATCAACTTAAGGTTTCAGTTGATACTAT
Source organism: Candidatus Omnitrophota bacterium (assembly GCA_023819505.1). Classification (GTDB taxonomy): domain Bacteria; phylum Omnitrophota; class Gorgyraeia; order Gygaellales; family JAMWCP01; genus JAMWCN01. Next base: position 3,754 of record JAMWCN010000079.1, read on the forward strand.
GTTAGAATTACTCTCTCAGGATATAAGAACATATGCCACAGATTATACCTACTGGGATGATATGGTTGATTTTGTTAAAACAAAAGACCTAAAGTGGGCAGAGGAGAATTTAGTGGTATCTTTAGATACCTATAATGCAGATTTTGTAAGTGTATATGATTTAGAAGGCAATTTAGTCTTCTTTTATAGTAAAGAAAAAATAAAAAACAAAAATCCATTAGCGGATTTTGATAAAAAAAGGATAGAAATGATCTTTAAAAATAAACCCTTAAATAATTTTTTCCTTAATACCGAATACGGCTTATTTGAGATAAGTTCTGCTACTATCCATCCTTCAGATGATCCTGAAAGAAAGACAGCTTCCCAAGGTTATTTTTTTACCGGAAGACTCTGGGATGATTCTTGGATAGATAAGATTTCCAAAATCACCAAGGTTAATTTTTTAGTTACTTCTTCTAAAAAAGAAGAACAGATAATCTTTCCTAAAAAAGAAATTACTCTGATTCTCTCTTATATCCTAAAAGACTATCAGGGACAGCCAATTGCTGAGCTGATAGGTATAAGTGAATCTGTGCTTCTTATCCAACATAATCGGATACGAAATATCCAGATATTTATTTTTAGTCTATTCTTTTTTATTTTCTTTATAATTTTTGGTATTACAGAAAAAAGATGGATAGATAAGCCTCTTTATTTACTTAACCAGGCAATAGTCAAGAAGGATACCTCTTTTTTGAAAAAAATAAAAAAACCATCTGAAGATATAAAGTTACTTGAGATAGCCATAGAAGAGGGGCTGAAGTATGAATCAGATTTACAAAAGGAAATGGAAGCAGTCAAATTAGCTCAAGAAAGAATTAAAAAACTTAACCGCATTTTAACTATTTTAACTGATATAAACCAGCTAATCGTGCGTGCTACTGATAGAGATAAGCTCTTCATAGATACCTGTCGGATTATGGTAGAAGCAGGGCTTTATCGGATGGTTTGGATTGGTTTAGTTGATAAAGAAACTAAATTAGTAAAGCCCGTTAGTTGGTGGGGTTATGTGGATGGGTATTTAGATATAATTAAGATTTCTGCGGACAGCTCTATTCCCGAAGGAAGGGGTCCTACAGGAGTAGCAATAAGAGAAGCAAAACCTTATATCTGTAATGATATTGAAAACGATCCCCTTATGCAACTCTACAGAGAGGAAGCATTAAAGCGCAGTTATCGTTCATGTGCAGTTTTCCCTTTAAGAGTAGGTTTAGAGATAATCGGGGTCTTAAAGGTATATGCAGAAAAACCGCATTTTTTTGAAGAGGAGGAGATAAAACTTTTAGGTGAGTTAGCACGGGATCTTTCTTTTGCTATTGAATATTTAGATAAAGAGGAAAGAAGAAAAAAACAGGAGAAAAATTTAGAATCCGCCTATGAACAACTTAAACTCTTACAATCCCAACTGGTCCAATCAGCAAAGCTTGCCTCTTTAGGACAGCTTTCTGCGGGAGTTGCCCATGAGATAAATAATCCTTTAGTAGGTGTTTTAAACAATGTCCAGCTGATTAAGATGATGCTTGAGCAAAAAAAAGAGATTCCTCTGGAAGAACTAAAAGAAATCATCTTATCCATTGAAGAATCTGGCCTGCGCTGTAAAAAGATTGTGCAGAATATGTTAAGTTTTTCCCGCGCCTCCAGTCAAGTTTTAGAAAAAATTTCTCTAAATGAAATAATTCAAAATACCTGTTCTCT
>JAMWCN010000080.1 GCA_023819505.1 Candidatus Omnitrophota bacterium
TGCTGTGGTCAGTAGGTAAGGATTCTACAACTTTACTTTGGCTTATCCGAAAATCCTTCTTTGGAAAAGTTCCTTTTCCGATCATCCATATCGATACAACTTACAAATTTAAAGAGATCTACAAATTCCGGGATAAGATGGTAAAGGAGTGGAATTTGGATCTGATTGTGGCGCGTAATGAAATTGCTATCAATAATGGAATGGGACCTGAAAAATCAAAGTTTAACTGCTGTATGGAATTGAAAACCAATGCCTTAAAGATGGCGATCGAAAAATATGGATTTCTTGCCTTATATTTAGCTATCCGCAGGGATGAGCATGGGATACGTGCCAAAGAACGGGTCTTTAGTTTACGCGATGAAGATTTCCAATGGGATTATAAAAATCAGCCACCAGAGTTATGGGAACAATATAAATCTATCCTTGATAAAGGAAAACATATCCGAGTTCATCCACTTCTTGGCTGGCGGGAGATCGATATCTGGGAATACATAAAAAAGGAAAATATCCCTGTAGTTTCTTTATATTTTGCCAAAGAAAGAAAACGTTATCGCAGTATTGGTTGTGCCTGCTGTTGTATACCTATAGATTCGGATGCTGATACAGTAGATAAGATAATTGAAGAACTAAAATCAACAAAAATATCCGAACGTAGTGGAAGGGCACAGGATAAGGAATCTGCTTTTATTATGCAGAAGCTAAGGTCTTTAGGTTATATGTAAGATGGAATTAGGATGGAGTTTGATTATTTTTATAGTTTTGTTTGCTTTTCTCTGTGAATACTTAGATTCTACTTTAGGTATGGGTTATGGCACTATCATGAGTCCTGTGCTTCTAATTTTAGGTTTTAATCCTGCTCCAGTACCGAGAAGGTAATGTAAATTTTATGATAGATATCCATAACTCAAATATGGATTTCTCTAAGAGGTTTTCAATAGATTTAAAGTTGATGATAGTTCTATTACTTACCAGTATACTGGGAGCAGTGATAGCAGGGCTGTTGGCAGGAATTATCCCTCAGGTATGGATTAGGTTGTATATTGGAGTTATGATAATAGTAATGGGAATAATTATTCTTTTCTTTAGAGATCGAGATTTTGGATTCTCTTGGATAAAATTACTTATTTTAGGATTGATTGCTTCTTTTAATAAAGGGCTGACAGGTGGAGGATATGGGCCTTTGATTGTTAGTGGCCAGATTATCTCCGGGATAAGTAGTAAAAGGGCAGTTGGTATTACCTCTTTAGCCGAAGGGCTTACCTGTTTTGTGGGTGCTTTAACTTATATTATTACCTTACAAAAATATTTAGATATGAGTTTGGTCTTCTATGTTGTATTGGGAGCGGTCTGTGCAATTCCTCTTTCTAGTTTCACTGTTAAAAAAATAAGTAGTAAAAAACTAAAAGTAATTATTGGTATAGTTACTGTTATTTTAGGAGGTTTTACATTAATAAAGATAATTTTAAAATAAAATTATGAGTAAGTATCTTGAATCATTGAAGTTTGTAATTGTTGGGCATGTTGATCATGGGAAGTCAACCCTTATCGGTAGGATACTTTTTGATACTAATTCTTTATCTACAGATAAGTTAAATGAATTAAAAACCGAGAAATCAGAGAGTCAAAGTCTGCAGTTTGCCCATCTTTTGGATCAGTTCGAAGAAGAGCGCCTCCAGGATCTTACCATCGATACCACTCAGGTATTTTTTAAAACTAAAAAAAGAGATTACATTATTATTGATGCGCCTGGTCATCGCGAATTCATTAGGAATATGATTACTGGTGCCACTCAGGCAGAGGCGGCTATTTTGATTGTGGATGTAAAAGAAGGACTAAAGGAGCAGACTAAGCGCCATGCCTATTTTCTTTCTATATTAGGGATAGAACAATTAATTGTTGTAATAAACAAGATGGATTTAGTAGGTTATAAAAAAACTAATTTTTTAAAGATAAAAAATAAAATGAAAAATTTTTTAGATAAGGTTGGATTGAAACCATCTTTTTATATACCAATTAGTTCTTTAGAAGGGGAAAATATCGCTACCAGTTCCAAAAAGATGCGTTGGTATAAGGGGCCTTTTTTACTAAAAAGTTTAGATATGTTGAAGAAAAGGGCTCCTCCTTTAAAGAAACCTTTTGTTTTTCCTGTCCAGGATATATTTAAATTGAATTCTAAAAGACTTATTTTAGGAAAAATCGAAGCAGGTATTTTAAGGAGGAACAGTAAAATTAAAGTTCTTCCCGAGGGGAAAATTGCCACCGTAAATTCTATTGAGAAATATAATGTTAGTTTAAAAGAGGCAAAGGTAGGAGAAAGTGTTGGGATTACATTGAAAGAACCTATTTTTGTAGAAAGGGGAAATATCTTTTGCTTACCTAATAAAGAGCCAGAGCTAAAAAATAAATTTAAGGCAATAGTTATCTGGCTTCAAAATACACCTTTTAATAAAAATTTGCCTTTATATATCCGCTGTGCCACCCAGAAGACTAACTGTAGGATAGAAAAGATAATAAAAAAGATCGATTCTGAAAATTTAAAAATTATTAAAGAAAAAACCCTTTTGATAAAATATTTAGAGGTAGCTGAGGTCTTGATTAAAACTAAGATTCCTTTAGTGGTTAAGCATTATAATGATCTTCCTGTTTTGGGTAGGTTTGTATTGGAAGATGGTTTTGATACCTGTGCAGGAGGAGTTATTTTATAGATAATTAAATGTATATATTAGGAATATCCTGTTTTTATCACGATTCCGCTGCCTGTTTAATTAAGGATGGCGAGATTCTCTATGCGGTGCAGGAGGAGCGTTTCAGTCGTAAAAAACATGATTACAATTTTCCTATAAACTCTATAAATTGGATGTTAAAGCAAGAAGGTATATCGAGTTCTGATATAGATTATGTAGTATTTTATGAAAAACCCCTTGTTAAGTTTGATAGAATCATAAATGTATTTTTAAGTTCTGTTCCTTTGGGGATAAGGTCTTTCATGCAAGCTGTTCCTTTATGGCTTAAACAGAAGCTTTGGATATCAGATTTAATTAGAAAGAATATAAATTATAGAGGCAAAATTCTTTTTACAACACATCATCAGGCACATGCCTCTTCCGCATTTTTTCCCTCACCTTTTAGAGAATCTGCAATTTTGACTTTAGATGGGGTAGGTGAATGGGATACTGCTAGTTTCGGCATAGGAAAAGATAACCGTATCCAGATACTCTATACTATGCAGTTTCCACATTCACTGGGTATGCTCTATTCTACCTTTACTTACTATTGTGGATTTAAAGTCAATTCCGGAGAATATAAACTTATGGGGTTAGCTCCCTATGGAAAACCTAAATATGTAGATTTAATTCTGGATAAATTAATTGATTTAAAAGAAGATGGCTCTTTTAGGTTGAATCTTAAGTATTTTGGTTACTGGTATGGCTTGAAGATGACCAACAGGAATTTTGAAAAATTATTTGGAGGTCCACCACGCAGGCCCCAAGATAGAATTACCCAAAAGTATATGGATATGGCTTCTTCAATTCAAAAAGTCACAGAAGAGATTATGTTAAGGATGGCAAAGTTTGTTTATAAGGTTACAGGTAAAGATAAGTTAGTTTTGGCAGGAGGAGTTGCCTTAAATTGTGTGGCTAATGGTAGGATTTTGAAAGAAGCTCCTTTTAAGGAAATTTGGATTCAACCTTCTTCTACCGATGCAGGAGGAGCTTTGGGTTCTGCATTGGCTGTGTGGTATGAGTATTTAGATAATCCCCGTATAACCGATGAAAAGAATGATTTTCAGAAAGGTTCATTTTTAGGACCTAGCTTTTCTGATAAAGAAATCGAGGAATTTTTAAAGAGAGAAAATATCCCTTATAAAAAGATTGATTACTCCCAGATCCCAGATATAGTTTCTAACTTGGTTATTCAAGGAAAGGTTATTGGTTGGTTTGAAGGTAGGATGGAATTTGGTCCACGTGCTTTGGGTGCAAGAAGTATCATTGCTGATCCGCGCGATCCCCAGATGCAATCAAGATTAAATTTAAAAATTAAATTCCGTGAGTCGTTTCGTCCTTTTGCGCCTACAGTTTTAAAAGAATATCTCTCTGAGTGGTTTGAATTAAATCAAGAAAGTCCTTATATGCTTCTAGTTGCACCGGTTAAAGAGGATAAACGGGAGAAGTTAACTACTGAAGAGGAGAATTTAGAGGGATTTGATAAATTGAAGGTGAAACGCTCTCAGATTCCGGCAGTTACACATGTAGATTATTCTGCGCGCTTGCAGACAATTAAAAGAGAAATTTTTCCATTATATTACGATACGATAAATTGCTTTTATAAAAAAACAGCCTGTCCTGTAATTATTAATACCTCCTTTAATGTAAGAGGAGAGCCGATAGTCTGTAGTCCCCAGGATGCATACAGATGCTTTATGCGTACACAGATGGATTATTTAGTGATGGGTAGTTTTCTTATAGATAAAACTGAACAGAAACAAACACCCCCAGATACTAGCTGGCAGAAGGTTTACACATTGGATTGAAGTTTAGAAAATAACAAAATGAGTTGATGCTTTAAAAATTTACATTTTAAATATGGAAAGATTAGACTTAAGTAGAAAATCATTAAGAAGATTTACACTGATGCTGGTTATAGTTTTATTCTTGTGGGGGACATTTCTATCGCTAAAACATAAAGAAGTTTATTTGTATTTTTATCTTATAGGATTGATTTTTATTTTGATAGGATTGATTTGTCCTGGTCTGATTAAGCCTTTATATATTATCTGGATGAGAACTGCTTATGTGATTTCCTGGTTTATCACACATCTTATACTAATCGTTTTGTTTTATCTTATAGTTACCCCTTATGGGCTTTTTATGCGTATGTTTGGATATGATCCTTTAGAGAGAAAAATAGAGAAAAGGAAAGATTCTTATTGGAAACCAAAATCTAAAAGAGGATTTAACCAAAAAGATTTTGAAAGATTATTTTAGAAATTTATGAGTAAACTCCATATATTAAAAGAACTATGGGATTTTTTGATGCAGAATAAAAGGTGGTGGCTGGCTCCCATAATCATTATGTTTCTTCTGTTGGGACTTTTGATATTTTTTGCTCAAAGTCAAGCAGTTGCACCTTTTATCTATACTTTATTTTAAAAGGAGCTTCAAATTTAAATGAAATATGCCATTATCTTAGCAGGTGGTATAGGTAAAAGATTCTGGCCTTTAAGTAAAGTAGATACACCCAAGCAATTCTTAAGACTTTTTTCCAAGGCATCTCTTCTTGAGGAGACTGTTCTACGTGTAAAAGAATTTATAGATTTAAAAAATATCCATATCGCTACAAGTATCCTTTATAAAAAAAGATTCAACCGTTATATAAAAAAACTGGGTTTAAAAAAAACAAATTTATTATTTGAGCCAGAGATAAAAAATACATTTTCACCCATTGCCTATCTTACCTACAAGATTTTAAAAGATGATC
>JAMWCN010000081.1 GCA_023819505.1 Candidatus Omnitrophota bacterium
AAACAGGGTAGATTCCGTCAGAACCTTTTAGGAAAAAGAGTAGATTATTCTGGAAGATCAGTTATTGTTGTAGGACCAGAACTTAAACTCCACGAATGCGGTCTTCCTAAACAGATGGCTTTGGAGTTATTTGAACCATTTATTATTAGAAAATTAAGGGAGAAAGGTTTTGTCCATACAATTAAAGGAGCACGCAGGATGGTAGAGAGAGCAAAGATTGAAGTTTGGGATATGTTGGAGGAGGTAATTAAGGACCACCCTGTTTTGCTTAACCGTGCTCCCACTTTACACCGCTTAAGTATCCAAGCATTTCAGCCTCGTCTAATTGAAGGAAAATCTATTAAAATTCATCCCTTGGTTTGCACCGCCTTCAATGCAGATTTTGATGGAGACCAGATGGCAGTGCATGTGCCTTTATCTTTGGAAGCACAGATGGAAGCAAAGATTTTGATGCTCTCCATAAATAATATTTTTTCTCCTGCCCATGGAGGACCTATCGTTTCACCAACCCAGGATATGATTTTAGGTTTTGCTTATTTAACTAAAGAGAAACCAAAAACTACTCAAAAAGAGGAAATTTTTTCAGGATGTGATGAAGTACTCATCGCTTATAATGATAAAATTGTAGATATCCATACTGCGATAAAATTAAAAGTAGAGCTTATCTTTGATTTAGATGAGAGAAAACTTATTGAAGAAAGAATGATAATTTCTACTACCGTAGGAAGAGTTATCTTTAATGATGTTTTGCCAGAAGGATTTGGTTTTGTTAATAAAGAGATAAATAAATCAAATATCTCTATTATAATTACAGAATGTTATAAACGTTTTGGACATCAGAGGACGATTGAACTTTTAGATGACTTGAAAAAATTAGGTTTTGAGTACTCTACTTTAGCAGGTATATCTATCGGTATAGATGATCTACAGATCCCTTCTAAAAAAGCGGAGGTTCTTAAAGAAGCAGAAGAAGAGATCGCTAAGGTAGAACATCAGTATAGAATAGGAGCAATAACTGAGAGGGAAAGGTACAATAAAGTTATTGATATTTGGACACGTATTACTGATAAAGTAAGTGATCTACTTTTTAAAGAGATGCATCCTTTCAACCCTATATTTTTGATGGCAGATTCAGGGGCAAGGGGTTCACGCCTACAGGTAAGACAGCTTGCAGGGATGCGTGGGCTCATGGCTAGACCTTCAGGTGAAATTATTGAAAGTCCAATCACATCTAATTTCCGTGAAGGTTTAAATGTTTTAGAGTATTTTATCTCTACTCACGGAGCAAGGAAAGGTTTGGCAGATACTGCTTTAAAGACTGCAGATGCAGGGTATCTTACCCGTAGACTGATCGATGTTGCTCAAGAAGTAGTAGTTACTGAAGAAGACTGTGGAACTCTAAATGGGATTACCGTTTCTGCAATCATTGAAGGGAATGAGATTGTAGTCAGTCTTAAAGATAGAATTGTGGGTAGAGTTGCTTTAGATAATATTGTAGATATAGTAACTGATGAGTTGATTGTAAAGGCAGGAGAAGAGATCACAGAAGAAAAGGCAGAGATGATTGAGAAATTGGGAATTGAAAAGATCCGCATCAGAAGTGTTCTCACCTGTGAAGTAAGCAGGGGTGTCTGTGCTAAATGTTATGGAAGGAATTTAGCTACAGGCAAACTTGTAGAGGTAGGAGAAGCAGTAGGTATAATTGCTGCTCAAAGTATCGGAGAACCTGGTACACAACTTACCATGCGCACATTCCATATCGGTGGGACAGCTTCCAGAGTGGCAGAGAAATCTTCTATAAAGGCAAAGAATAAAGGCATTCTTAAGTATCATAATTTAAGGGTAGTTGCTAAAAAGAATGAATTCGTAGTTTTAAATAAAAATGGTTTTGTTACTATAAATGATCTTCAAGGCAGAGAGCTTGAACGCTATCCTATAGTTCAGGGAGCATTTTTAAAAATCGCAGATGGAAAAATTGTAAATAAAGATGAAGAATTTGTTTCTTGGGATCCCTATACCTCACCAATATTAACTGAAGTAGAAGGTTATGTAAGATATGAGGATTTAATTGAAGATACCACTGTAAAAGAAGAACATAATCCTGTTACTAAACTTACTGAAAGGGTAGTCATAGAACATAGGCAGGACTACCATCCCCAAATAATTATTCTAAATAAAGAGGAAGAAGTTATGGGTATCTACCCTATCTCTGTAGGAGCCCATATCTTAGTAAAAGATGGTCAATTCGTAGAGGCAGGAGATCTTTTAGCAAAGATTCCTCGTTTGGTAGTAAAGACAAGAGATATCACAGGAGGTCTGCCAAGGGTAGCAGAGTTATTTGAAGCGCGCCGACCAAAAGATCCAGCAATTATCAGTGAAATCGATGGTTTTGTAGAATTTGGAGAGACTAAGAAAGGACAACGCGTAATTATCGTACGTTCTCCTACAGGGATGGAGAGACAGTATATTATCCCTCATGGTAAACATCCTAATGTTTATAAAGGAGATAAAGTAATAGCAGGTCAACAACTCACCGATGGTCCAGTGGTTTTACAGGATATTTTAAGGGTATGCGGAGATAAAGTATTACAGGAGTATTTAGTAAATGAGATCCAGGAGGTCTATCGTCTTCAGGGAGTTAAAATTAACGATAAACATATAGAGCTTATTATAAGACAGATGTTAAAGAAAGTAAGGATTGATGATCCAGGAGATACAGGATTTTTACCTGGACAGCAGGTAGATAAATGGATATTTCAAAAAGAGAATAGTAAGATAATTAAAAAGGGTTTAAAACCAGCATCTGCCACTCCTTTGCTGATGGGAATAACCAAAGCATCTTTAGCTACGGAGAGTTTTATTTCCGCAGCGAGTTTCCAGGAGACTACTCGTGTTTTAACTGATGCAGCTGCTTCGGGAAGAAGGGATGAACTTTTTGGTTTAAAAGAAAATGTCATTGTTGGACATCTTATCCCTGCAGGAACAGGTTTTCGTGCTTATCAGGATGTAGAAATTATCAAAGAGGTAGAAACTAAAGAGAGTTAAATAAATTATGCCAACAATTGCTCAACTTATTAGATTAGGAAGAGCTAAAAAGATAAAAAAGTCAAAATCACCTGCTCTGAAGGGTTGTCCACAGAGAAGGGGTGTATGTATTCAGGTGCGTACAATGACTCCTAAAAAGCCAAATTCTGCTTTAAGAAAAGTTGCCAGGGTTAGACTAACTACAGGTAGTGAAGTCTGGGGTTATATTCCTGGTGAAGGTCACAATTTACAGGAACATTCTATTGTTTTAGTAAGGGGAGGAAGGGTAAAGGATCTGCCAGGAGTAAGATACCATATTATAAGAGGAACATTAGATGCAGCAGGAGTAACTCAAAGAAAAAAATCACGCTCTAAATACGGAGCGAAGAAACCAAAATAAAAAGATGAGAAGAAGAAGAGCACCAAAAAGAGAAATTTTGCCAGATCCAAAATATAATAATCCTGTGGTTTCTAAATTTATCAATATCATTATGCTTAAAGGAAAAAAAACTGTTGCTCAAAGGATAGTTTATCGTTGTTTTGATATTATAAAGGAAAGATTAAATGAGCAAGATGTTTTGAAGGTTTTTAATAAAGCAATAGAGAATGTTCGTCCGCATTTAGAAGTAAAACCGCGTAGAATCGGTGGTGCAACTTATCAGGTTCCTGTGGAAGTGAAACCAGAAAGAGGGATCTCTTTGGCTTTGCGTTGGATAAGAGATTTTGCACGCGCAAAGAAAGGTAAACCTATGGAGGAAAGATTAGCAGAGGAGCTTATCTCTGCATACAAAGGAGAAGGTTCCTCTGTAAAGAAGAAAGAGGATACACATAAGATGGCAGAAGCCAACAGAGCATTTGTGCATTTTAGATGGTAAATATGAATAAAGTTCCTTTAGAGAAAATTAGAAATATCGGTATAGTTGCTCATATCGATGCAGGCAAAACTACCACCACAGAGCGTATCCTTTTCTATACGGGTAAAACCTATAAGTTAGGTGAGGTAGATGAGGGAACAGCTACTATGGATTGGATGATTCAAGAGAAAACAAGAGGTATCACTATTACTGCTGCCTGTACTACTTGTTTCTGGAAAGGATACCGCATAAATATAATTGATACGCCTGGACATGTAGATTTTACAGTAGAGGTAGAAAGGTCTTTAAAAGTTTTAGATGGAGCAATAGTAATTTTTTGTGGAGTAGGAGGAGTGGAACCGCAATCAGAGACTGTTTGGAGACAAGCGGATCGCTATGGAGTAGCACGCATTGCTTTTGTAAATAAGATGGATAGGGTTGGTGCTGATTTTTTAGGGACTATTGAGAAAATACGTCAAATTTTAGGAGCAAATGCCTCTGCAGTACAGTTGCCTTATTTTGAAAATGACGAATTTAAAGGTGTAATTGACATAATTGAGGAAAAACTTTTAATTTATAAGGATGAATTAGGAAAGGAGATACAAATTTTAGATATCCCCTTTTCTTTAAAAGAGAAAACCTCAAAATATAGACAGATATTAGTGGAGAGGTTAGCAGATGTAGATGAGAAATTGATGGAGAAATTTATTGCAGGCCAATTAATTACAGCTCAGGAGATAAAAGATTCTATCCGTAGGCAAACTTTGAAGAACCGTTTTGTTGCTGTGCTTTGTGGTTCAGCATTAAGAAATAAAGGGATACAGCCACTTATGGATGCAATTATTGATTTTCTTCCTTCACCAAAGGATATGCCTCCTTTAAAAGGAACTCAACCTTTTACGAATGAATATGAGGAAAGGGAGAGGGATCCCGAAGCCCCTTTCTGTGCTTTATGTTTTAAGATTGCCAGTGATCCTTATGTGGGAAAACTTCATTATCTAAGAGTTTATTCTGGCAGTATAAATATTGCCCAGGTTGTTTATAATTCTTCTAAACGCACAAGAGAAAAAATTACTAAGTTATTACAGATGCATGCTAATCACCAGGAGATTATCGATAAGGTGGAGGCAGGAGACATTGCTGCTGCTGTAGGACTAAAAGATACACAAACTGGGGATACTTTATGTGATGAAAAAGAACCAATACTTATTGAAGGGATGCGTTTTCCAGAACCGGTAATTTCTCAAGCAGTAGAACCAAAAACTGCTTCTGATCAGGATAGATTAATTTCTGTTTTAAAAAGATTAGAGGAAGAGGACCCCTCTTTTAGAGTAAGTTATAATTCTGAGACAGGTCAAACCCTTATTTCTGGAATGGGACAGCTTCATTTAGAGATAATGATTGATAGGATCTTAAGAGAATTTAATATAGAGACTTCTGTAGGACAGCCCCAGGTTGCTTATCGTCAGACAATAAGGAAAAAAGTTATCTCTACAGGAAAATTCATCCAGCAGACAGGTGGAAAAGGTCAATACGGTCATGTAGTTATTGAGATGATTCCACAAGAAAATAAAACTTCTCCTGTAACTGTGGAGA
>JAMWCN010000082.1 GCA_023819505.1 Candidatus Omnitrophota bacterium
TCCTTCTACAATTGGATAAATATGATTGTATGGGCAGATAAGATTATTATCTAACCGCTTAAGACTACAATGATCCTGAGGACAAACTAGGACTTCATATAGCCATCCTTCAAGTTGCTCAGTTATCATTTTTTTAATTTATTATGAATAAATTTAAAAACTTTTTGAAACTGAACTTGATAATTTAACTTCTCTAAATGTGCATTTCTACAGTTAGATACCCTTTTAAGATAACCTGAATAATCACTGATTGCTAAATTTATTATACGTGCAATATCCTGATAGGAAGATGGATCTACAAAATAAGCCATGGAATCAGAGAATATTTCTCTAAAATAAATTGAATCATTGACTATCGGAGGTATTCCCATAGAGATATACTCAAATATCTTATTAGAAGCACCTGCGACAAAAACCCAGTTTAATTCAGAAGAGCTATAAAGTCCTAACCCTAAATAAGCACCTGTTGTATAATTAAAAAGTTCTTTATATGGAACTGCCGGAATATATACAATTCTTTTATTTAGATTCATAGATTTGGCTTCTTTAAAAAAAACCTTTGCAAAATCTCTATATAGATATCCTAAAAGCACCAAAATTGTATCTTTTGGCCAGTACGGCATTGATTTTAATACTTCTGATAAAGCCTTTCCTTCTCCAATTGTTCCCTGATATAAAATTACCTTAAGCTCAGAACTAAATCCTCTTTTTTTTAAAATATCTTTTAATTTATTTTGAGGCAGATTATCTTTTCTTAAAGGGGTATTCATTATTACTTCTGGTAAATATTTAAGAGTTGTTTCTTTTTTTAAATACCGGGCGCGGTTTAAATCACAGAAAACAATCTTATCAGCAAGAGGAGCTAATTTTAATTCAAGAAATTTTACTAAATAACTAAAACCTTTAGACTCCTTTAAGGCCAGGAAGTCTAAATTATGATATAAAAGAGAAATTTTTTTAATAAATCGAGAGGCAAAAAAACCAGCCACCAGACCATACATATCATAACTATAGATAAATTTACAGTTATGTCTATAGACCAGAAATACTGTTTTTAAAATAAAAGAAAAAAATTCATTTATTTTTGAGATTAGAGACTGATTTTGCTTATAATAAGCATTTTTTGATTTTCCTAAACGATATATCTTTACATCTTTAGGATAGATATTTAAGGGCTTATCTTGATTCCTACAGATAACCACTAGTTTAAAATAATTAGATAAAATTTCTATGGCATTCATTATCGGAGGATAATAGTCAGGGTTGGCATAGATGATTATTGCGATACTACCCTTCATATCTTTTTTGCTTTAATAATAAGTTCTGAACCAAATATATATTTTTGAGTTATAATCTCAAATTCATAATTTTTAAGTATCTCTTTTAATGTTATATTTGTATATCTAGTGATATGGGTATCTTTATATCCCTGCCCTAAAAAATTATAAAAAAACTCTATTATTTTCCATATTAAACTATTATAGTCGGGAGTTCCTATAATGAGTATGCCTTGAGGTTTTATAATCCGACATATCTCTTTAAATACATTATCTCCTTTTATGTGTTCTATCACCTCAGAGCAGATAATACAGGTGAAAATCTTATCCTTAAAAGGAAGATTATCCAAAGAGGCATTTATAATAAAACGATTGGTTTTGCGGATATAGCGTAATTTATCTAAAGAGATATCTACTGCCACTGCTTCGGGTAACGATTGAATAATTTTACTAGAACCACATCCTAAATCAACCGTAAGGCCATTTTTCTTTATAAAATCTGTAATTATTCTATATCTTTTTTTCTGCCAATACCTCTGTAAGGGATTTAAACTATAATAAGCACGTTCATCATAATCTGCAAACTTTAAGGAATTTCTTATTTTTAAAAATTTCCAGAATAGAGATAAATAACCTCGAAATAATCTAAATATTTTATTGAGTATATGAGACTTGCCCTGACGGCGGGGAGTATAGCCAAAAGGTATTTCTTTAAAAGAATAGCCCTTACGATATGCCTCAATAAATATCTCTACTAAAATTTCAAATTCAGTTGATATAAAAGATTGTGCTTCCAAAGCTTTTATTACCTCTCTTTTATACAAACGAAAACCTGAGGTAATATCTTTAACTGGTAAAGAAAGACCGTATCGGAAAAGAATACATATAAATCTACTTACACATTTTCTTAAAAAACCTGTGCAAGAAAAACCTCCTTTTATATACCGGGAGGCAATAATAATATCTGCATCTTCTTTATATTTCAAAAACTCTAAAATAAATTCTGCAGGATGCGAAAAATCTGCATCCATAGTAACAATCCAATCACCAGAAGAATTAAATATACCTATAAGGAGTGCCTCAGCATAGCCTTGTTTTTTCTGAAATAATACCTTAACGCCTAAATTATTGCATATCTCTACAGTTCCATCTGAAGAGCCACCATCCACACAGATTATCTCATAAGCCATCTGGATTTTATTAAATAGTTCTTTAAGACCTTTTATTAAAAAAGGAATTGTTTTTACTTCATTTAAAGTCGGGATAACAAAAGTAATTTTATCCATGGCTAAAAATAATTTTTTTTATAAATTTATAAATAGTATAATCAATATTGATAAATCTTAAATTAGTGATGATATGAAATTTTATCATAAATATAAATAAATATCTTAAAAATTTTACTTTCTGGGCCAAACGTAGATATCCTAAACATAAATATACTCTTTTAAATATCCAGCTATAAGGAAACCAATCTTCTGACATTTTAAAAAGAGCTTACTTGCTGGGTATGGCCTAAAGATAAGAGGGCCAATAATATCTATCTCGGGATTGATCTTGTAAAGTCTAAAAATGAGCTTTAAAGTTTTAATGATATCTGCTGGCTTCTCTTCGGGCATACCCATCATAAATGAAGCAGAGGCTAATATACCGTGCTTAGTTAAACTCTTAACCGCCTCAATAGATTCCTGTATCGTGATGCCCTTATCTAATAAATCTAAAATTCTCTGGCTACCACTTTCAAGGCCCATTCTTAATTTTATACAGCCACTCTCTTTTATCTCTTTTAAAAATGCATCGTCTATATAGGAAGGATTTATGTAATCTGCACGGCAGTTACTCTCCCAGCTAATTTTTCTTTTTTTAATTCTGATAAAAGATATCGTATTCTACTGCGATTAATAAAAAAATCCTCATCCATAAAAAAGATATGTTCTATTTTATAGTCATTAATCAGGATATCTATATTTTTTAGTGTCTGCTCTATGGGCTCATCACGATATTTATTATTGATTACAGAATTGATACAGAAAGCGCATTGATGAATACAGCCACGTGAAGTAATAATTTCTACCTGCCTTCTTATATAATTATAAATAGAATTTATATCTTCATTCTTACCTCTTAGATAATCCGCCAGAGATAAAAGAGGTTTTTCTCCTTCATTAACAATTACAAAATCTATATTTTCGTTGCGCATGGTAGAATCAGGATATAGGGTAGGATGAACTCCTCCACAGAGAGTATATATTTTAAAGCATGATTTAACAAATCGGGTTATCTTCAGGGCATTTTTTATAGAAGGAGTCATTACAGAAAGTCCGACTAAAATAGGATTCTTTACCAGTTCCCCATATAAAAGTTTAAAAAAATTATCTTCTTTATATAATCTTGTATCTAAAACTAAAACCTCAAAACCATATCTATTTACATAGGTTCCCAAATAAAGTATACCTAAAGGTATATTTAAATCTTCAGAGATATATTCCTTATAACGGTCATCATTGTTGAGGAAATCCTGAACATAAATGAGAATTATTTTTTCTTTTGGCATAATGCCTTATTATATAAATTTAACATATCATTGAATACATCTTTGGTACTGCGAACCTCAGGAATTGTTCTCCGTAATCTCTCTAATATCTCAGGATGTTTATAAATTCTTATAATAATATCTTTAAGTTGAATAAAATTTTCTGGCTCATAGAGAATCCCCTCATTTTCTTCCTCTATCAATTCGGACATCCCTCCTATATTGGAGGCAATCACCGGTGTCCCTACAGACCAGGCCTCTAGAAGCACTAGAGGACCTGTCTCAAGCAAGCGTGAGGGAATAACTAATAGATCAAATTGACTCAATATATTAAATCTCTCCTTATAATCCAATCTGCCTCCCCACTCTATCCTCTTATCATCGGAGGACAAATCTTTAAGTCTTTTAAGATATCTTTCTTCAGAATCATCCTGAGGCCATCCATAGATATAAAGTTTTATCTTAAATTCTTTGGGTATCTCTTTAAAAGCCTTGATTAGAATATCTATACCTTTTATCCGGTATATGCGACCAATATAGCCCAATTTTAAAGTACCATTTTTTTGCCTTCGGGTAGTTAAACGTAGTTTTTCTACACCATGTCGTGATAAGGCTATTTTTTCTTTAGGGATGCCATTTTTTAATAAAACTTCAAGGCTCCAATTACATAGTACAACAAAATAATCAATTAAATTAAAAGCTTCTTTTATTCTCTTGATGCGCTCTCTATTTAGATAAGGAAGCTGTAACCAGGTAAATAATCTTCCTTTTAGATTAAAAAAAGAAATGATTCTACTTAATCCTTTACTAAAAAAGATAGGTATATTTGCCCATAGATAAGCCACCAGATATGGAAGACCATATGAAACTAAAATACAGATTAAACATCTTTTATAATCTAAATATCCATCACAGATAACTTTTTTTAGATAAAGCATATAACTATTTCCACAGCTCATCTGAGGAGTATGATAGGTAAAAACTATCGGTATAGAAAGCTCTTTAGTAGCTTTTATCATAGAAAGTACATCCGTCGTTGAAAAATAGTGAAAATGAACAATATCGGGTTTGATTTTCAATAGATATTCTTTAAATATATTACATATATCTAAAGAATCTTTTATATATAAATCTTGTGTCTTCTGTCTATAGGTATTTTTTTTAATTAAAAATACAGGAATCCTATCAAAGGTATATTCTTTCACAAGAACAGACGGACCATTTTTTTGTAAAAAAGAATCTATATAAACTACATATATCTTGTGTCCCATAGATAAAAGTTCCTTAGATAAATTATACACATAAATCTCTGTTCCACCGATTTTATAAGGTAAAAAATTACAGCTTATCTGAATTATACGCATAATTACCTATTTTGGTATATAAACTAAATACCTGCCTATCCTTTTATAAAGAAGGTAATTTTCAAAAAAAGATGGTCATTTTGAATAAACAATTTTTTAAAGAGTAATTTTATTTTTCCATATAAATTCTTGCCCAATATGCTTCCTATAAGATATCTTATAAGTTTAAAATTAAATAGATATAATAAATTATATCTAATCGCTTTTAGACAACAACGC
>JAMWCN010000006.1 GCA_023819505.1 Candidatus Omnitrophota bacterium
GATTCTTTTAGTTCGGATAATACTTTGGAGATAGCTAAAAATTTTACTAATAAGATTTATCAACATCAATTTGAAACCCACGCAAAGCAGTGGAATTGGATATTTAAAAATTTAGAGTTATCTTATGATTGGTGTTTAGCTTTAGATGCGGATCAAGTTGTATCGGATGAATTAGCCGAAGAAATTAAGAAATTATTTAAAAATTTACCTTTAGATATAGATGGTTATTATATAAAACGCAAGTATATATTTAAAGGGAAATGGATTAGATACGGTGGTTATTATCCAAGATACTTACTCAGGCTTTTTAAGATAAAGAAGGTATTCTGTGATGAAAATGAGCTGGTAGATAAGCATTTTTATGTAAATGGAAAGACATTAAAACTTAAAAGCGATCTTATCGAGGAAAATCTTAATGAAGAGAATATTTCTTTCTGGATTAAAAAGCATATCCATTATGCAGAACTTTTAGCAAAGGAAGAGTTAACTTATAAAAAATATAAAAATAGGCTTATAAAACCCTCTTTATTTGGAAATCCGGACCAAAAGATACTTTGGTTAAAAATTATATATTATCGACTCCCTATCTATTTAAGAGCATTTCTCTATTTTCTTTTCCGTTATATTTTATTGAGAGGATTTTTGGATGGTAAAGTAGGATTTTTATTCCATTTTTTGCATGCTTTCTGGTATAGGTTAATTGTAGATATAAAGATAGAAGAATTAAATAAAAATGAATAGAGATGATTTAAGGTATAAAATACCTAAACCTTGGCTAATTATTACTTTTTTATCTATTATTATATTATCTCTTCCTTTTTTCTTTGCAAGAGGAGTTGGTATAGTAGATGACACTAATTTTTTAATAATTGCAAAATGGATGAAATATGGATTTAAACCTTATAATGATTTAGCAGAGTT
Organism: Candidatus Omnitrophota bacterium; assembly: GCA_023819505.1. Lineage (GTDB taxonomy): Bacteria > Omnitrophota > Gorgyraeia > Gygaellales > JAMWCP01 > JAMWCN01. Next base: position 922 of record JAMWCN010000006.1, read on the forward strand.
AAAACCTCCTGGTATCTATTATGTATTATATCTTATAAATATATTTTTTGGAGAAGCTTGGTGGGTAAGTAGAGTATTTATTTTTTTAATAGATATATTATTTGCGGTCTTAATTATATTTTTCTTAAAAAGGATCTACAATTCTACTTTTGCTTGGTTAGGTGGTATTAATCTCTATACCAGTTTAATATTATTTGGTGGATACCGTATTCATACTGAAATTTTATGTGCTTTATTAGGGATGTTAGGATTGTTTTTAATATCTAATAAAAAGGATCTTCATTTTAAAGATAGTTTATTATTTGGGATAATAATAGGAATCTCATCTATTTTTAAACAGCCTGGCATATTCTATCTTATAGCATATATATTATTTTTAATATTTAAAAAAATCCCTAAAAAGGAGAAGCTATTAAATGGATCTTTTATTATATTAGGTTTTTCAATAATTTGGATTATAATAATTTTTTTACTTTATAAATACTCTTTATTAAAAAATTTTATCAGATATGTAATTGTAATGCCATTTATCTTTCCAGGGGATCCTAAATATTTACATGGGCTTAAATTACTCTTAAGAACACCTGTTATTTTAATACTAATAACTTTAATTCCTTTAATGATAAAAAGAGAAAAAATTAATTATAATTTTTTAGGATTCGAATTTCTTCTATTTTTAGTAATAATATTTTTTTATATTCCAATATTGAAGAGACCAACCCCCCATTACTATATCTGTTTATTATTCGCTTTGGTCATTTTATCTGTAAAAGTATGGTTGAAACTACTAGATTATTATATATCTCGAATAAATTTAAAACCATTTTTTATATATTTATTGTTGATTCTACCATCTTTGCATCTAATAGCAGGTATTGTATATGGAAGTATTTTTTTTATAAAAGAGAAACGGCTTCAATACGATTGCCTTATTGCTCACAGGTTAGGCGAGATAATAAATACTTATACTTCAGAAAAAGATCCTATACTATGTTTTTCTCCTAGTTATGTTTCTTCCCGATTATATTATTTAATTGAACGGCGCCCTTTACTTCCATATTTTTCTATAACACCGATGGAAAGAGAAAGTAAATATAAATTTGAAGAATTACTTAATATTATAAAAGAAGCAAGTGTACCTGTAGTAATTATAGAAGATGAGATAGATAAGGATGATTTTACTGTTGTCCCTAAGATTAAATTTCTACAGGCACTTTCAGATAAATATAGAAAGATAAATTTTTGTTTTGATAAAGATTATAGTCGTAAGAAAAAGATAGAGATATATATCTTAAAAACTCTAAATCCTAAGATAAACACTCCATTTAAATCAAATATATTTCCTGATCCATGTTTAAATAGAATTTATTATAAATGTAATAATTAATGATAAGACTTATTTTAAAAAATATAAATTATAATTTTATTTCAAAAGTTATAAATTGGCATTTTAATTATTATATCTTATACAGAGGATTTCCTTTACAGGTAGGAGTTTATATAACTGAACGCTGTAATTTAAAATGTCTGATGTGTAATATCTGGAAAATAAAAGAACCTGCAACCTACCCTTTCCATTATCAAAAAAAGATGATAGATGCACTTGCACGTATAGGCTGTATTTATTATTCTATCAGTGGAGGAGAGCCCACCTTGGTAGAGGATTTAGCTGAGAGGTTAAGTTACGCTTGCTATAAGTTACCTTATGTTCATTTAGTGACCAATGGTGTAAATATTAATAAGGATTTAGCAAAAATAATAGGTCAAATAGGCCTAAAGGAGATAAGTATATCTTTAGATGGAACAGAAGAATATCATAATTTTTTAAGAGGTAGTAAAGATGCTTTTGGTAAAGCATGGCAAGCAATAGATTTAATCTCTACATATGCTCCAAAAGTTACTATAGTATTAAATTCCTTATTGTCTTTTTATAATATTAAAGGTTTAAGAGAATTGAATCATCGTCTATCAAAATTTCCTAATATTTACTTAAAATATTTACCATTTTCTAAACATAAGTTGTTTATTAATACAGATAATAAATTCCATTTTGAGAAAGGAAATATTTCAGATATGGATGATTTTTTAAATGATGCTTTAAAAAATCCACACGTAATCAATTCCTCAATATTCCTTTACAAAGCAAAATTATTTTTTAGAGGAATCGATGACTTGCTTCCGGAGCAAAAGTTCTGTCTATATCCTTATTTTTCTTTACAGATTGATCCCCGAGGTTTTATATATCCCTGCATAGGTGGAATGGATAATAGAGATGGTTTGCCTCCAGATATCGATATAGAAAGATATCTAAATTCAAAATATTATAAAGAGATACAGCGAAAATTAAAAAATTGTAAGAGATGTAATGCTTCGATGTTATTATGTTATTATGAACCAAGGTTAAATTTTCCTATAGATAAATTTATTTATTATAATTTTATTTATAGAAAAAGATGAGATTTAATTTAATGAAAAGAATTGATCGTTATTTCGGTTTGCCTATATGTTGGTTTTTATATATTTATGATAAATTTATTAATTTATTTTATAGAAGAAAAATAAGTAGATTTGAAGAGATTAAAAAAATAGTATTTTTAAAATGGTTTGGTTTAGGAACGATATTAAAGCTAAGTCCTCTTTTGGAAGCGGTGCGTTTAAATCTGCCTAATGCAAAAATTATATTTTATACATTTTCTGAGAATAAACAGATTCTTAAGATATTAAATTTTTGCGATGAGGTAAGAGTAATTGATAATAGTTATATTACCAAATTTATTAAAGATTTTTTTCAACACATTTTTAAATTTAGATTGATAAAACCTGATTTAGTTGTAGATTTAGAGTTCTTTTCTAATTTTTCTACAATTTTTGCTTTCTTAAGTGGTTCCTCACAAAGGATAGGGTTCGATAGTAATTATTTCTGGTATAAAAATTTATCTAATAAAAAAGTAGATCTCTATAAGTATCATTCTCTAAAAGAAATATATTTAGAGATAGCAAAAATAATGGGTTTAGAAATTAATAAGTTCACCTTTAAAAAAATAAATATAGATCCGGTAAAAAAACAACATCTTGAGATATTCTTAAGAAAATACAATGTAGACTGTGATAAGTCTTTAATAGGCATAAATGTTAATACAAGCGAGGTATTATTATTACGGAGATGGCCAGCGGAATATTTTGTCTCTTTAATAAATATATTGTCTAAAAACCTTGATTATAAAAAATGGAAAATAATATTAATCGGATCAGTTTTAGAAAAGAATTACATTATTAAAAATATTTTGAATAAAGTTAAGTTTAAAGATCATATTGTTAATCTTGCAGGAGTTTTGGATTTAGAAGATCTTATTATATTAATAGATAAATTTAAAATTTTTATTTCCAATGATAGCGGCCCTTTATATATAGCAATGGTGCAAGATATCCCTACTGTGTCATTTTGGGGTCCCACTTCGCCTTTCTTTCATTTACCTATAGACGATCCAAAACATAAATATTTTTATACCGATATAGATTGCAATTTCTGTTTTGATAAGAGTATGCATAAACCTCGTATAGTCTGCAAAGGAAAAGCATCCTGTATGTTAGGGATAGAACCTAAAGAGGTAGCAGATTATATATTAAAATTTTTAAAGAGTTAAAATATGTATATCCTTGGAATAAATGCCTATCATCCTGACTCCTCTGCATGTATAATTAAGGATGGAGAGCTTATCGCTGCAGTAGAGGAGGAGCGATTCAAAAGGATTAAACATTGGTCAGGTTTTCCTATTGATTCAATTAGATACTGCTTAGAAGAAGCAGGTATCTCCATTGCAGATGTAGATTTTATAGGAATTTCAAGAAATCCTTACGCTCACCTATATAAAAAATTGATCTACATTATAAAGAATAGAAAAGTGGATAGTAATATTATAAATTCACGCTTAAAAAATTTTGTTAGAATAAAAAATATAAAAAATTTACTAATAGATAACCTCCCTTCTTCTAAACAGAAAATAAAATCAAAGATATATTTTATAGAGCATCATAAAACTCATATGGCAAGTTCTTTTTTTGTCTCTCCATTTAAAGAATCAGCTATTTTATCTTTAGATGCTATGGGTGATTTTGTAAGTACTATGTTCGGTATCGGTAAAGATAATAAAATAAAGGTTTTGGATAGAATATTTTTCCCTAACTCTTTAGGATATCTATACACTGCAGGCACACAATTTTTGGGTTTTTTAAAGTTTGGTGATGAGTATAAGGTAATGGGATTATCTGCCTATGGAAAACCGGTATATTTAAATGAATTTAGAAAGATGTTGATATTGAAAAAAAATGGTAAATTTGCTTTGGATTCTAGATATTTTAACTTTTCCTCAGAAGGCCTAAGTATGAGCTGGCATAATTCTGAACCTGTATGTGGAAGATTATTTTCTAAAAAGTGGATTGATATATTTGGTTTGCCGAGAAATTCTGAAGATTCAATTTCAAAAAGGGATAAAGATATAGCCAGTTCTTTACAGATGATATTAGAAGAGATGTATTTTTACATTTTAAATTATCTATACAAACTAACGAGAGTCGATAATCTATGTCTAGCGGGTGGGGTAGCGTTGAATTGTGTCGCTAATGGTAAGATTTTTAATCACACTCCATTTAAAAATATCTATATTCAACCCGCAGCTAATGATGCAGGAACAGCGTTAGGTGCTGTCTATTATATATACCACCAAATATTAAATAAAAAACGCTGTTTTGAGATGAAACACGCATATTGGGGTCCAGCATTTAATGATAAATATATCGAATCTGTTTTAAAAAGATATAATTTAAAGTTTGAAAAATATAACATAGAAGAAATTATAAAAATTGTAGCTAAATATATTACTGAAGGTAAAATTGTAGGTTGGTTTCAAGGAAGGATGGAATGGGGACCACGCGCTTTAGGCAATAGAAGTATTTTAGCAGATCCGAGGAAACAAGAAATAAAATTTATACTTAATAAAAAAATAAAATATAGAGAAGAATTCAGACCATTTGCACCTGCTATCCTTTTAGAAAAAATAGTTGATTTTTTTAATATAAATTATCCAGAACCTTTTATGCTAAAGACTTATCTGGTAAGAGAGAATAAAAGATCTCTTATTCCTGCAGTGGTCCATATAGATGGTACAGCGAGGATTCAGACAGTAGATAAAGATACAAATTTACTGTTTTGGAGACTATTAAAAAAGTTTGAAGAATTAACAGGAATAGGAGTTTTATTAAATACATCTTTCAATGAAAATGAGCCGATAATCTGTAATCCTGAAGAAGCCATTGATTGTTTTTTACGTACACAGATAGACGTATTAGTAATTAATTCTTATTTAATTAAAAAGAATTATGCGTAAAATAAATTTTAAAGCTGATCGAGATTTCTACGATCACTATATAGCTCCTTCCAGTTATAAGAAAGATTATTTAGATATATATAGATTTAATCTTCTTTTAAAATTTTTAAAATTAAAATTTAAACTTAAAAGTCCATTTGAGAATAGAATTATTTTAAATGTAGCGGGTGGCTATGGCAGGGAAGCTTATCTTCTATTTAATTGTAAACCTAAAAAGATAATCTTATCTGATTATTCTTTCAATCAATTAATTCAAGCAAAAAAATATCTAAAAGATTTCAATTCTAAATATCTTCTTTGTGCAGATGCAGAATTTCTTCCTATAAAAGATAAAAGTATTGATATATTTTTTATAAATGAAGCATTACATCATTTTATGAATCCTCTGAAAAGTATAGATGAAGCTATTAGGGTATCAAAGGGATTCGTTATTTTAGATGAACCTTATGAGAGAAGGGGTATTAGTAGATTTTTAGAATTTATTTTCGTTTCTCTTAAATTAAAAGAGAAACTTGAAAGAGGTTATCTGGAAAGTTTTAGAATTGATAGGATTTTTTTGCAAGATATCTCCTTAAGATATAAAATAAAGATTTTATTTTATCCTTATTTTATCTACTATTTTAATTGGTATAAGTATATAAAATTTAAATTTATTAAATTATTTTATCAAAAGTTGATAAAAGTATTAAATCTATTTTTCCACAATTTTGGTAATCGAGTAATTGTAATTATTAGCCTTAAGGAGAATGAAGATAACTTTTATCGATCCACCTAATTTTTTAAATAAAAGAAATGTAGAGAGAGTTTTTGGTTGTACCTATAGTTTATATCCCATACCTAATATCTTTTCTCTATACAATGCTGCAGTCTTAGAGAGGATGGGCTTACAGGTAAATTATATCGATATGGCAAATGAAAGATGGTTAAAAAAACAAATTCTAAATTTTATAAGAGAAGATGATAGTGATATCTATTGTATTTACTCTGTAAATCTATCTATGGATTCAGATATACTTATTCATCAAATGATAAGAAATTTTAAAAAGGATGTTTATATAATATTCTGTGGACCTGCACCTACTTTTTTTAAAGAAAGATTTTTAAAAGATGAAAGAACTTTTGTAATTAGAGGAGAAACTGAAGAGACAATACAGGAATTGTTAGAATCATTAAAAAACAACAAATATCTAAAATATATAAAAGGTATCTCTTTTATAAAAGGAAATGAAACTTTTGATACCCCTATGCGTCCTTTAATTGAAAATTTAGATAAACTTCCTTTCCCTGCAAGGTACCTTTTACAAAGAGATCTCTATTACAACCCTAAATTACCAAAGAAGCCTTTTACAGTAATGCAGACCTCAAGGAATTGTCCTTACCGTTGTATATTCTGCGTTCCCAATTCTTATAGCTTTTCTGTTGAGCTGGAATATCGTAAATATAACCAAGATAGAAAGCCTCCTATTCGCTTAAGGTCTGCAGAAAATGTTATCTTAGAATTTAAAAATTTAAAAAAAGAAGGTTATAGTTCTGTAAGTATCATTGATGACCAATTTTTATGGAGTAAAGAACGTACCTTAAAGATATGTGAAGGTATAAAGGATTTAGGGATAGAGTGGGGTTGTCTTGCAAGGGCGGATCATTTAGATGAAGAGATTATAAAAGCTTTCTCGTCTTCAGGATGCCGTTATGTAGATATAGGTATAGAATCTTTTAATCAAAAAATATTAGATTATATAAAGAAAGACCTTCAGATAAATAAAGTATATAAAGCAATAGAATTACTTAAAAAATATAATATATTAGTTAAGATAAATCTCATCCTAGGAGCATCTCCTATTCAGACAAAAAGTGATATTAAGAATGATATCAAAATAGCTAAATCATTAAATGTAGATGTGGTGATGTTTAGCATTGCTACCCCTTTCCCAGGAACAGAATTTTATAAATTAGCTAAAGAGAATAATTGGTTTATAAAAGGTGATTATTATCCTGAGAGTGTTCAGATGAAAGCAATTATTAGTTATCCCAAACTTTCTCATAGAGAATTAAACTATTTAATTAAACTTGCTAATCTTTCTTTTTATTTAGATTTTAAATTTATAAAAAAAAATATAAAATATATATTAAATCTTAATTATTTTTTAAATACTTTGAAGGCTTTTAAAAGAAAATTTTTCTAATGCACATACTTTTTTTAACCACAAGACTTCCATTTCCACCTATAGGTGGAGAGAGGTTAAGACCATTTTATTTTATTAAATATTTTTGTCTAAAACATAAGATAACTCTTTTATCATTTATAGAAAGTAAAGAAGAACTTCTTATATCAAAAAGTTACAATTCGGAATCTTTACAGATAAAAACAGTATATTTACCTAAATGGAAGTCATATTTTAATTGTTTAAGAGGATTGTTTGAAGAATTTCCTTTAGAGATAAGTTATTATAATTCAAAAGAGATGCAAGATTTAATCTATGAAGAATTAAATAAAAAAAAATTTGATATTTTATTCTGCCATCTTATCCGTATGGCTAATTATGTAAAAGATATTAAAATTAAAAAAATTTTAGACCTCTGTGATGCCCTTTCTTTAAGGTATAGTATTTCTTCCAGTTATCGTAGAGACATATTTAAGCTTATAGAGATTATTGAATCTCAGAGATTAAAAAGATATGAACAGAAGATAGTTTTAGATTTTGATTTAAATTTAGTTGCTTCTAATTCTGATAAACAATATTACGAGAATAACTTAGGAATAAAAAATATCTATGTTTTACCTAATGGAGTAGAGATAGAAGAAAATTTAAATAAAAAAGGATCTAATTCAGAGAGGATAATATTCTTTGCAAATTTTCGTACATATCCTAATCAGGATGCTATAATATATTTTTATAAAAAGATTTTTCCTATCATTAAAAAAGAATTAAAAAATATAAAGTTGATAGTGGTAGGTACTTATATTCCTAAATACATTTATTCTCTATTTAAAGATGATGCTTGCGTAGAGGTATATCAAAATGTGTCTGATACAAAACCATTTATTCAAAGCGCAAATGTATCGGTAGCTCCTATGCGTATAGCAGTAGGGATTCAGAATAAAATTTTACAATCTATGGCATTAAAGGTTCCTGTAGTGGCTACCTCTATGGCTAAAGCAGGAATAGATGCTTCCGCAGAAAAAGAGATAATTTTAGCAGATGAACCCGAAGATTTTGCTTATAAAGTAATTAGATTAATAAAAGATAAGGAACTAAATTTTTATATTGCAGAAAATGCATTTAGATTAATTAAAGAGAGATATCAGTGGCAGAATATCGTAGCGGATTTAGAAGATAGATGTCTAAAACTTATCTCTTAAAAAGACCTTTAGATTTAATTCTTGCGACTGTAGGTGTATTTTTATTTTTACCTATATGGTTTATTATTGCTATCCTAATATATTTAGAGACACAAAAAAATATATTTTATTTTCAAAATAGGGTAGGGATAAATTCTAAAATTTTTAAGACGATGAAATTTTTAACTCTATACGAGGATAATTTAAAACGCATCCGTATAACTCGCTTAGGTAAATTTTTAAGAAGGACTGCCTTAGATGAGTCTCTTCAGTTATTAAATATCATAAAGAACGAGATGTCTTTTGTTGGTCCAAGACCATTGGTTTTGGATGAGATAAACAATCAACCTTATTTATTTAAGCGCACCAGAATAAAACCAGGACTTACAGGATTGGCACAGGTTTCTATCTCTAAAGAAAGTTCTGTAGCAGAGAAATTTAAGTATGATCTTTGGTATATAGAGAATCAAAATTTAATTTTAGATTTGAAGATTATTCTCTTATCTATAGTTATATCTCTTTTAGGTAGGTGGGAGACAGAAAGATATAAGTTAGCTTTTAAATTTAACTTATAATTATTTTAATTTAAATAACTTATCAAAATTGATTTTTTAAAAAATTTATGTTATATTTTAATTGATGAGGATATTAAATATTATTTTTATTTGGATAGCGATAATTCTTAGTTGTAATCTCTGTTTAGGACAGAAAGATAAAGAAGTCTTCTCTTTGGAAGAACCGCGCAAGCTCCCAGAAGTTTCTGTTTCTCAACCCTATCCTGAAAAACCCACCCTTATAAATTCTAATATGGTTTTAGCTGAACCAGTAATTGCAAGCCCTGTAGAGATAGAAGAGTAATCTCTTAAAAAGATTGAATCTAATTTATTTTGACTTTTTAGCTTTTAATGTTATATTATAAATTTTAGTATGGTTAAGAGTAAGTCCAATTCTATTACTATAAAGACGGTAAATTATATAGCCAATCTAGCCAGGATTGAACTAAAAGAAAAAGAACTCAAGATTTTTGTAAAACAACTTAAAAAGATCATCGATTATATAAATAAACTGAAAGAGCTAGATGTAAGCGATATTCCACCTTCTAGCCATATCTTAAAATTAAAGAATGTTTTAAGAGAAGATAATTTGAAAGAGTCCCTTCCCATTAAAGAAGTTTTAAAGAATGCTCCAGAAAAAAAGGAAAATTTTTTTGTTGTTCCTAAGATAATTGAATAATTTTGAAGATGGAATTAAATCGTCTAACCGCTCATCAACTCCTTGAATTAATAAAAGTAAACTCGATAGAAAGTCAAGAGATAATATCATTTTTGGAGAAAAGAATTAAAGAGATAGATAATAAATTAAATGCTTATGTAAGGAAGGATAGAACTGTAGATGTTAAATCCGAAGAAAATACAGAAGGATTCTTAAAGGGTATCCCCATTTCTATAAAAGATAATATATGTACAAAATGGTTACCTACTGAATGTTGCTCCAAAATTTTAGAAGGATTTTTACCTCCTTACGATGCAACTGTTATAGAGAAATTGAAATCTTACGGCGCAAAGATCTTTCCTTTGAAAACGAATATGGATGAATTTGCATTTGGTTCTTCTACTGAGAATTCTTATTTTGGTCCCACACATAACCCTTGGAATTTAGAATGTGTTGCGGGAGGTTCCTCAGGTGGTTCAGCTGCTGCTGTTGCTAGTGATGAGGCAATCTTTGCTTTAGGCACAGATACAGGTGGTTCTATTAGACAGCCTGCTAGCTTCTGTGGAGTAGTGGGGCTTAAACCTACATATGGAAGAGTATCGCGTTATGGTTTAATTGCTTTTGCCTCATCTTTAGATGTGATCGGTCCTATCACTAAAGATGTTTACGATTCTGCACTACTCTTAAATATAATTGCAGGTTATGACCCAAGAGATTCTACTTCTGTGAATATAGAAGTACCCGATTATTTAAAAGCTTTAAATTTAGATATAAAAGGGATAAAGATAGGTATTCCTAAGGAATATTTTGTTGAGGGTTTAGATAAGCAGGTAAAGGAATCCTTAGATGAGGCTATCTCTGTTTTTAAAAAATTAGGTGCTGAATGTAGAGAGGTTTATCTTCCCCATACCGAATATGCAGTAGCTGTATATTATATAATTGCTACTGCTGAAGCAAGTTCTAATTTAGCTAGATTTGATGGGATCCAGTACGGTTACAGAATAAAACAGAAAAATTTAATCTCTCTCTATAAAAAGACTCGCGGTCAAGGATTTGGTCAGGAAGCAAAACGCAGGATTATCTTAGGAACTTTTACTTTAGCTCATGGATATTATGAAGCGTATTATTTAAGAGCACTTAAAGTAAGGACATTGATAAAGAATGATTTTGATGAGGTTTTTAAAGAGGTCGATTGTCTTGTTACTCCCACATCACCTACGCCAGCATTTAAAATAGGAGAAAAAATTAGAGATCCTTTGAAGATGTACCTTTCTGATATTTTTACTATCAGTGCAAATTTAGCAGGAATCCCTGCGATTTCTATCCCTTGTGGATTTACTAAGAATAATTTACCTATAGGCTTACAGATTCTATCTTCTCCATTTAATGAAGAGATGGTTTTAAGGGTTGCTTACAATTTTGAACAGAATACAGTTTGGCATAAAATTAAACCAAAGCTATAATGGAATACGAAGCAGTAATCGGTTTAGAGGTTCATGTGCAGTTAAAAACTAAAACAAAGGCTTTCTGCTCTTGTTCTACAGAATTTGGTAATCCTGCTAACACGCAAACCTGTCCTATCTGTTTAGGTCTTCCTGGAAGTTTACCTGTATTGAATAAGACCGCTTTAGAGTATGCTTTAAAGGTATGTTTAAGTCTTAATTGTAAAATTCAAGAGTATACTAAATTTGATCGTAAAAATTATTTCTATCCCGATTTACCAAAGAATTATCAGATCTCTCAATACGATTTGCCCTTGGCTTTAGGTGGGTTTCTTGAAATAGAGTTAGAGACAGGGGATAGAAAAAAAATAGGTATCCATAGAATTCATCTGGAAGAGGATGCAGGAAAACTTATTCATACTCAGGATAAGTCTTTAGTAGATTTTAACCGTTGCGGTATACCACTTTTGGAGATTGTAAGTGAACCTGAGATTGCTAATCCTCAAGAAGCTTACCAGTATCTAATTTCTCTAAAAGAACTTTTAAAGTATCTAGATGTATCCGATTGTGATATGGAAAAAGGATCTTTACGCTGTGATGCGAATATCTCTTTAAGAAAGAAGGGATCTTTATCTTTAGGTACAAAGATAGAACTTAAAAATATGAACTCTTTTAAAGCGGTAAGAGATGCTCTCAGTTATGAGATTTATAGGCAGAAATTAGTACTGCAGAAAAGAAAAAGATTATCTCAGGAGACTAGACTCTGGGATCCTAAAAAAGAGAAGACATTTCCTATGCGCAGGAAAGAGGAGGCGCAAGATTACCGTTATTTTCCCGATCCAGATTTACCTGTTTTTGTAATAGATAAAGAAAAACTTAAGATGTTAAAGGCATCCTTACCGGAGTTGCCTTTTGAGAAGAAAATGAGATTTTTGAAAGAATACGGCATAACAGGTTCTGAATTAGATTTTATTGTTTCGGAGAGACAAATAGCAGATTATTTTGAGGCTTGTGTAAAGATTTATCCCAAACCCAAAACTATTTTTAATTGGATAGCAGGACCACTTGTCTCTGAATTGAATGAGCTTAAAATAAGTTTTAGGGAGCTAAAACTAAATCCTTCCGACTTTATAGAACTAATCCGTATGTTTGAAGATAAAAAGTTGAGTAATATTGTAGCAAAGGAAGTTTTAAAAGAGATGCTCCGCACAGAAAAGAAAGCAAATCAAATAGTAGAAGAGAAGGGATTGCTCCAGATCTCAGATAAAGATATATTAAGTAAGTTAGCTTGGGAAGTAATTTCAGAGAATCCAGTTGCTGTTTCGGATTACCGCTCTGGAAAAATTAATGCCTTGATGTTTTTAGTAGGTCAGGCTATGAAGAAGATGAAAGGCAAGGCAGATCCAAAGCTACTACAGGTTATTTTAAAAGAGATTTTAGATAAATAAAGATGGAGGTAGATATGTTTAAGAAGAAAAATAAACTGATATTGATCATTCTTATCTTAGGTTTCATCTCCATTATGGGTTCATTCTCTATTTCTGCAATTGATAAGAAGAAAAGGGATGAACTTTATAGTAAAATAGAAATTTTTTCTGATGCTTTGGCGATAATTCAGGATGAGTACGTAGAGCCAACTGATCCAAAGAATTTAATATACGGTGCCTTAAAAGGGATGCTTTCAGCTTTAGATCAGCATAGTCAGTTTCTCGACCCTGAAACATACAATGAATTAAAGATAGAAACGGAAGGAAAGTTTGGAGGCTTAGGTATAGAGATTACCATTAAAGATGGGCTTCTTACAGTTGTTACTCCTCTAAAAGATACCCCTGCTTGGAGAGCGGGTATAAAACCACAGGATAGAATTGTAAAGATAGATGGAAGTATTACCCGCAATATCACTCTTACGGAAGCGGTAAAAAAATTAAGAGGCAAACCTGGCACAGAGGTAACACTTACCATATTAAGGGAGAAAGAAAAAAAGATTTTAGAATTTAAATTGGTGCGCGATATCATTAAATTGGAAGATATTAAAGATGCAAAGATTTTAGAGGATGGGATAGCTTATATCCGTTTAGTAGAGTTTAGAGAGAATACAGCAACGCAATTAGAAAATGCTTTAAAACAACTAAGAGATAAAGGTATGGAAGCTTTGATATTAGATTTGAGGAACAATCCTGGAGGTTTATTAGATGCAGCAGTAAAGGTGGCTAGTAAATTTATAGAGAAAGGAAAAAAAATAGTTTCTACCAAAGGCAAAAAAGATAGTCAAAATATTGAGTTTATTTCCAAAGATAACCATCCTTATTTAGATTTGCCTTTGGTAGTTTTAGTAAATGAAGGTTCAGCTTCAGGTTCTGAAATTGTTGCTGGAGCTTTGCAGGATTGGCAGAGGGCAATCATTTTAGGTAAGAAAACTTTTGGTAAAGGTTCTGTACAGACTGTTTTTCCTTTAAATGATGGCTCTGCTTTAAGACTTACAACCAGTAAATATTTTACACCTAAAGGTAAACTCATCCATAATGAAGGAATAACCCCCGATATTATAGTGGAAGAATTGGAAGTAAAAGAGCTGCAGAAAACTAAAGATGAACCTATAGATATCTTTGAAGAGCTGGAGAAGAAAGAAACCAAACCAGAAGAGGAGCCATTAACAGAATATAGAAATGATTATCAACTTCTTAGAGCAATAGATCTGTTGAAAGCAATTCAGATTTATAAAAAGAAATGATTGTAAGAAAGTATAAGTTAATAATTCTTATCTTATCTATTGTTATTATTATAGAGACTTTTTTACTTTTAAAATCAAAATTTTATTTTAAACCAAAGATAGCCATTGTTATAGATGACTGGGGATACAGTTTGGAGAATTTAGAATATTTGGAGGAAATAAAATATCCATTAAATATCGCTATCTTACCGAATCAGCTTTACTCCAAACAGATAATTGAAAGGCTAAAAAGTAAAAATAATTTAGAGTTTCTTTTACATCTTCCTTTAGAACCAAAGGAAGAAGAAATTTTAACTTGGGAACCATATACTATCACTACCAAAATGTCTGAAGATACGATTAGAGATATTTTAAAGAATGCCATAGAACAGCTCCCTTATATTAAAGGGGTTTCTAATCATATGGGATCAAAAGCAACTGAGGATTTAAGGACTATGAGGATTATCTTTAAAGAGATAAAAAGAAGGGGACTTTACTTTTTAGATAGCTTCGTTAGTGCAAATTCTATCTGCGAGAAACTCTCTAAACAGATGTCGATAAGATTTGTTAAAAAGGACATCTTTTTAGATAATTATCTTAATTCTGCCTATATAAAGGATCAGATAGAAAAGTTAAAAAATAAATCTTTAAGAGATGGCTTAGCGATAGGGATCGCTCACAACCGTAAAGTTAGTTTAGAGGTTTTAAAAGAGACATTACCTAAGTTAAGTAGGGAAGGTTTTAAATTTGTTTTTCTATCGGAGTTAGCTAAAAGATGAATGTATTAGGAATTGAAACTTCATGCGATGAAACTGCCATCTCTCTAGTAAAAGATGGTAAAAGGATAGTTTGTAGTGAATTAGCCTCTAGTTTGAAATTTCATAAAAAGTACGGAGGGATTGTTCCTGAAATTGCTTCCCGCATGCATCTTGAAGTTATTAGTTATCTTTTTAAAAAAGTTCTTTTAAAGTCAAAATTAATCCCTAAAGATATAGATTTAGTAGCAGTAACCTATGGTCCAGGATTGGTAGGTAGTTTACTTGTAGGAGTTTCCTTTGCAAAAGCAATTTCCTTTGCTTTAAATATACCCTTAGTAGGAATAAACCATCTCCATGGTCATCTATACGCTGCTTTTTTAGAAAGAAAAAATTTGTCTCTTAAATTTCCTTTTATAGGTTTAGTTGTCTCTGGTGGTCATACCAGTTTATTTTATGTAAAAGATTTTAAAGATATACAACTTTTAGGTTCAACATTAGATGATGCCTGTGGAGAGGCTTTAGATAAAGTAGCTAGACTTTTAGGTTTAGGCTATCCCGGAGGTCCTTACATTGAAAAATTAGCTAAAGAGGGAGACTTAAGAGCTATCCGTTTTAGTAATATTAAAACTAATAAGCCTTTAGATTTTAGTTTTAGTGGAATTAAGACAGCAGTGCTCTATTACCTTAAAGATAAAGGATATCATCCAGAGACCGGAAAGGTTATTTCCTATCCAATTAAATTAATTAGAGATATCTGCGCTTCTTTTCAGGAGAGGATATTCGATAATTTAATTGAGAAATCCTTTCTTGCCTGCGAGATGAAAAATACAAAAAGATTAGTAGTAGGTGGTGGGGTGGCGGTAAATAATAGATTAAGAGAGAAATTTATTCAAGAGGCCAACAATAAAAAGATAGATGTGTATTTTGCTCCCAAACCTTTATGTTTAGATAATGCAGTGATGATTGCAGGTTTAGGTTATTTTTTATTTAAAGAAGGCAAATGTGATAATCTTGATTTAGAAGTAAGAGCAAGTATTTAAAAAACACAAGGAGGTTAGTATAAAATGACTGATAAAATAATAATTTTAAGGCTTTTTATCTCTTTGATATTGAGTGGACTTATTGGTTTAGAACGTCAACTTCACCGTAGAACTGCAGGTTTAAGAACTCACATATTAGTCTGCATAGGTTCCTGCCTTATTATGTTGACATCTTTGTATGTTTTTGATATATATAAAGATAAAGCTAATTTAGATCCTGCCAGGATCGCTGCAGGAGTAATTACAGGTATAGGTTTTTTAGGCGCAGGTACAATTATCAGGTCAGGAGAAGTAATAAGAGGCCTTACTACTGCTGCCAGTCTCTGGGTAGTAGCAGGGATTGGTTTAGCAATAGGCTGTGGTCTTTATTCTGCTGCTTTATTTACTACTATCTTAACTTTGATCACTTTGTTTTTATTAAGGTATATAGAGAATATATTTTTAAAAATCCCTAAGGAATAAAAAAATCTTAAAGGAGGTGAAAAATGCCTTTAAGGAAAAAAATAGAGGAGAAAATTTTAGATGTAGATGCTTCTGTAGCAGGAAACCTTATCTTTAAGGATCCAGTGAATCTAAAAATAAATGGTAAGTTTGAAGGAATTTTGGAGACAAAAGGAAACTTAACTATAGGGCCTAAGGCAGTAGTGAATGCAGAAATTAAAGGAGATAATATTGTGATTGCAGGAAAAGTTAAAGGAAAAATTGTTGCTTTCCATCTACTTACACTTCTACCTACAGCAGTGGTGGAAGGAGAGATATTTCCTGCAAGATTAAATGTAGCAGAGGGAGCAATTCTGGAGGGGAGCTGTAAAATGTTAGAGGATGTTTTTGGTCTTGAAGAGGTAGCTAGGTATTTAGAGGTAAATACCGATCAAATCCTCGAATGGGCAAATACAGGCAAAATACCTGCCTTTAAAGAAGGTAATGAATGGCGCTTTGAAAGAAAAGCAATCGATGCCTGGGTAGCATCCAATAAAGTAAAATAAATTTATGTCTGAAGAGAAACTTCTTACAGTAAGAGAGGTCTCCCGTATCTTAGGAATTTCTGAGAAAGAGGTGATTGATTTTGTGGAAGAAGGTAGACTCCCTGCCTATAAGATAGCTGGAATATACTTAAGGTTTAAACGTAGTCAGGTAGAGGAATTTAAAAAAGTAAACCCTAATTTTTTAAAGAATTCTAAAGAGAAAATAAGTATAAAAGAAAAAATATACGATTTCTTTTATTTCAATGATTTTTATGTCATTTCTATTATTATTATTATCTGGTTAATTGTCATAATCTTAGGGGTTCAATAGATGCAGAAAGAATTTGTAGAGTTAGGATTTGCAAAATTAGATTTAGATAGATTTAGAAGAAGAGGTTTTGCTGAGGTTATTTTCTGTAAAGGAAAGACTAAACAGCAACTCCTTAAAATTATTAAAGAATTGATAAAACATAAACAGCCTATCCTCTTGACAAAATTAGAACGAAAAGAATTTAGGTACCTTAAAAGATACTTTCCTTCTTTAAAATACAATCCCTTAGCAAAGATAGCTTACGCTAAGAAGTTAGAAGTTAAAGCTAACAGTTATGTTTGTGTTATAACCGCAGGAACAGCAGATATACCTATAGCTGAAGAAGCGATTACTACTTTAGAGGTGATGGGAAATAAAGTTAAAAAGATATACGATATAGGGGTAGCAGGTCTACATCGTTTATACACCAATTTAGATACAATCCGTAAAGCAAAAGTAATTGTAGTGGTAGCAGGGATGGAAGCAGCTTTACCGAGTCTGGTAAGTGGTTTGGTAGCAAAACCTGTGATTGCTGTTCCTACAAGTTTTGGTTATGGAGCGAACTTTTTTGGTTTATCCGCTCTCCTTACTATGCTTAATAGCTGTTCTCCAGGTATAGGGGTAGTAAATATCGATAACGGTTTTGGGGCTGGTTATTTGGCTAGTTTAATTAATAAAGGATAAATTATTTATGAAAATTAGTTTGAAAGAGGCAGAGAAATTCCATGGTCATTTAGGTCCTTGGTTAGTTTTAGGGTTACTGGCAGGCAGTTTAGCACTTAAAAAGTTAAAATCTAAAAAATACTTCGGTATAGAGGTTAGAGTTTTTGGAGCAGATAGAAAACCAAAAAGTTGTCTTATCGATGGATTACAGTTATCTAGCGGCGCTACCTATGGAAAGGGTAATATTAAAAAATTTAAAGGTAAAAAAATTAATATAGTTTTTCTTAAAAATAAACAGAAGCTAACTTTGACTCTTAAGGATATAATTTTAGAAAAATTACTACAGATAAAATCTCATCGGGAATCAGAATTATTAGCTAAGAGATTGTATAGAATGGATTCTAATCAAATTTTTGATTTTAAGCTAAGTTAGATATGAGTCTATCGAGTTTAGAGATATATAAACTTCTTCCAAAAACAAATTGCCGTCAGTGTGGTTTTCCTACCTGCCTTGCTTTTGCTATGCAGTTGGCAAAGAAAGCGGTCTCAATAGATAAGTGCCCATTTCTAAGTGAAGAAGCAAAAAAGACTTTAGAGGAATCAAGTTTACCTCCCATAAGATTGATTACTATTGGAAAGGAAGATGCTAAATTAGAAATAGGAAATGAAACGGTCCTTTTTAGACATGAGGAAAAATTTTATCATCCCACAGGTATTGGCGTTATTTTAGAAGATGATTTACCAGATAGTGAGATAATCAAAATTATAAAAAAAATAAAAGGTTTAGAATTTGAGCGTATAGGTCAGAAATTAAAGCTTGATCTGATTGCTATCCGTAATCGAAGTAGTTCTTTGGATGGATTCTTAAAAGTTATAGATTTGGTAGTAAAAGAAACATCTTCTTTTAGTTTAGTATTTATGAGTCAAAAGATTGATTTTTTAAAAAAAGCTTTAGAATTATATTCTGGATTAAAACCTCTTATCTATAAGGCAACAAAAGATAATTACTTGGAGCTTACTCAATTAGCTAAATCCTACGGAATTGTTTTGGTAGTATCTGCTGAAAACTTAGATGAGCTTTCCTTACTTACTAAAGAATTAAATAAGATGGGTTTTTTTGAGATAGTATTGGAGCCACAAGCCGATTCCGTATCATCTCTACTTTGGAATTTAACTCAGATAAGAAGATTAGCTTTAAAGAGAAGAGAAAGGTCTTTAGGTTATCCCACTTTGGTAGTATTGGAAGATACTGATAAAGATTTAGAGATTTTATTTGCCTCTACTTATTTAATAAAGTATGCAGGGATATTGCTTATAAATACTTCTGAACCAGAAGATATTTTAGGAATTTTGACTTTAAGGCAGAATATATACACCGATCCACAAAAACCATTACAAATTGAACCTAAATTGTATCCTGTAGGTACAGCAAATCAGAATTCTCCTGTACTTGTTACTACTAATTTTTCTCTTACCTATTATACAGTTTTAGGGGAGGTAGAGGCAAGCAAAATTCCTTCTTATATATTAAGTGTGGATACGGAAGGGATGTCTGTTTTGACTGCTTGGGCAGCAGAAAAATTTACTGCCTCCAGTATCGTAACTGCAATGGAGAAAGCTAATTTAAAAGAAAAGGTGTCACATCGGAGTTTAATTATTCCTGGATATGTAGCGTTAATGAGTGGAGAATTGGAGGAGAGATCTGGTTGGCAAGTTATTGTAGGACCTAAGGAGGCTTCAGGTATTCCTTCTTTTTTAAAGAATCTTTAAAAGGATATGGAGAAATTTAAAGTCACTTTCTATCCTGATAACAAAACCATAGAAGTAGAGAAAGGAAAAACAATCCTTTCTGCAGCTATATCTGCAGGGGTTTATATAAATTCTAGTTGTGGAGGAGAAGGTGTATGTGGTAGATGTAAAGTAATTTTAAAGAAAGGAACGGTCTTATCTCAACCCACAGGAAGACTCTCTTTAGAGGAGAGAAGGCACAATATCTATCTTGCCTGTTTAGCTACTATCCAAAGTGATTTAGAGGTTGAAATTCCTGAAGAATCCCGTTTAATTTTTGAAAAATTAAGTCCTGAGGAGTTAGGGCTTAGACTTAAAGGATTGTATGCGGAAGTGGAAGAAGTTGAATCTAGTATGTCGATATTAGAGAATGTTTTTATCCATTCACCTTTAGCAACTAAATTGTATCTGGAACTTCCTCCTCCAGATCTAAATGATAAGATCAGCGATTTAGAAAGACTTTATCGAGAGATTAGAAAAAGACATCAGATCCCTATTATGCAGACAGGATTAGCTAATATAAGAAGATTAGGAGAAGTTTTGCGTTCTTCTAATTGGAAAGTGACTGTAACTTTAGGTAAGCGTAACGGAACTGTAGAGGTAGTATTGATTGAACCAGGTAATACTTCTAAAAGAAATTATGGATTTGCATTTGATATAGGTACTACTACCATTTATGGTCAACTCATAGATTTAAATACCAAAAGGATACTTTCTACCAAAGTAACCTATAATAAACAAGCGGTATTTGGACCAGATGTAATTACCCGTATTATCTATGCTCAAGAGGAGGATGGGTTAGAGAAACTACATCACGCAGTAGTAGATGTAATGAATGAGATGATTCAGGAATGTATAAGGGAGCATTCCATAGACCTAAACGATGTAAGCTGTGTTCTCTGTGCAGGTAATACTACTATGATCCATCTTCTTTTAAAGATAGATCCTAGTTATATCCGTAGAGAACCATATGTTCCTACAGCTAATTTTGTTCCTACTATTCGCGCAGCAGAAGCAGGGATTAAAATAAATCCTAGGGGTTTACTTTCCTGTATACCAGGAGTATCTAGTTATGTAGGAGGAGATACAGTAGCAGGGGTTCTTTCCTGTGGTATAGAAAGAGAAAAAGATTTAAGTCTTTTAATCGATATAGGTACTAATGGAGAGGTAGTTTTGGGAAACAGAGATTTTTTAATAAGTTGTGCTGCCTCTGCAGGTCCTGCTTTTGAAGGTTCAGGTGTAAGTTGCGGTATGCGAGCAAGTTCAGGGGCAATCCAAAAGGTAAAGGTAAACCCATTAAATTACGAAGTAAAATTTTCTACTATTGGAGATACTAAACCAAAAGGGATATGTGGCTCTGGGTATATCGATATTATAGCGGAGATGTTAAAAGCAAAGATTATTGATAAGGCAGGAAAGATAATATTGAAAGATCATTTTCGGATAAGAGATTCGGATTACGGTAAAGAATTTGTAATTGCTTTTGGTAATTCTACCTTAAGCGGACAGGATATTATAATTAACGAGTCAGATATTGAGAATATAAAGAGGGCTAAAGCAGCTATCTTTGCAGGGGTATCTATCCTTATAAGGCATATGGGATTTGATTTCGAGGATATAAAGAAGATATTTATTGCAGGAGGATTCGGTAATTATTTAGATATAGAGAATGCAAAACTTATCGGTTTACTCCCTGATTTAGAAAACACCAGGTACATCTTTGTAGGGAATAGTTCATTAGCTGGAGCGCGTCAAGTTCTTTTATCATATGAAGCAATGAAGAAGGCAGGGGAGCTGGCTTCTAAAATTACTTATTTTGAACTATCAGTAGAACCAAGTTATATGGAAGAATACATGGCTGCTTTATTTTTCCCGCATACAGATAGTTTAAGATTTCCTAATATAAAGATATGATAAAGGAATATTTGGAGAATTGGACAGGTTTAGTAAATACAGTAAAAATAGGAGCTACTCCTCAGGAGGGAGGAACACGCAGAAAGACAATCACTGTAGGTGGAGAGAAAACTTTAGCATTTTTATTTAAGGAGGGGCATCTTCCTAATAAACCAGTAATTGCCTATGAAATTTGGGATATAAAACCTATAGATTGGCCTGAAGAATTAACTAATTATTATTCTGATGTATGGTCTGATCCTTTAGATTGGGCAGAGAAAGTAGCTAATGTTTATAAAGCAGACTTATTATGCGTAAGACTTATGGGAATCCATCCTGAGATAAATAGAGATATAGATTATGAGTTAAACTTTATAAAAAATTTACTAAAAAGAGTAAATCTTCCTTTAATTATCGTTGGTTGCGGAGATGACGAAAAGGATAACACGGTTTTACCGCTCTGTTCTCAGATTACCAAAAATGAGCGTTGTCTCATTGGAGAAGTAACTCAGGATAATTATAAAATATTAACCGCAGCGGTATTAGCAGATGGACATAATATAATTGCTCAATCCCCCATTGATATAAATATTGCTAAACAATTAAATATCCTTATTTCCGATATGGGTTTAAGTTTTGATAGGATTGTAATAAATCCTACGG
Source organism: Candidatus Omnitrophota bacterium (assembly GCA_023819505.1). Lineage (GTDB taxonomy): Bacteria > Omnitrophota > Gorgyraeia > Gygaellales > JAMWCP01 > JAMWCN01. The sequence continues at coordinate 23,090 of JAMWCN010000006.1, forward strand.
TCGGTGCTTTAGGGTATGGTTTAGAGTATACTTATTCTATAATGGAACGTTTAAGATTAGCAGCCTTAAATCAAGATAAAGTAATTTCTTCGCCTTTTATCTGCTTTGTAGGTCAGGAGTCGTGGCGAGCAAAGGAGGCAAAAGCAAGGCAGGATGAATTTTATAGTTGGGGTAAGGAATCTCGACGCGGTCCTCTATGGGAGATGATCACCGCAGTTAGTTTGGTTCTTGCAGGTGCAGATATACTGGTAATGCGTCATCCAAAAGCAATAGAGAAGATAAAAGAATACATTGAATTGATGTTTAAAAATAATTTTTAAAAAATATGTTTATAATAGGTGAACTTATTAATGGAATGTATAGTAATGTTAGAAAAGCAATAGAGAAAAAAGATAAATCTGTTATTCAAAAAATTGCTTCAGAACAGATCAGATGTGGAGCAGATGCTTTAGATATCAATTGCGGTCCTGCTTCAAAAAATCCTAAAGAAGATCTCCCTTGGTTAGTGGAAGCAGTTCAAGAGGTAATAGATAAACCTCTATCTTTAGATTCAAGCAAACCCGAAGTTATTGAAGAAGCTCTTAAAGTAACAAAAAATAAAGCTATCATCAATTCTACCACTGCGGATTTGGAGAAGTTAGAAATTTTGGTTGATTTAGCTAAAAGATACCATACGAAACTTATCGCTTTAACTTTAAGTAAGAAAGGGGTACCTCAAAATAAAGATCAGCGTTTAGAACTAGCTGTTCAGATTATTAGTTATTGTGTAGAACATGATTTTCCTATAGAAGATCTATACTTAGATCCTGTAGTTCTTCCAGTAAATGTTGCCCAAGCTCAACAGAAAGATATTTTGGAATCTTTAAAAGAATTTAAGCTTATTTATCAAATCCCACCAAAAACTATTGTAGGTTTAAGCAATGTTTCTCAAGGTACTCTTCAACGTAAACTCATTAACCGCACATTTATCACTATGGCTATATCTTTGGGTTTAGATGCAGCTATATTAGACCCATTAGATAAAGAACTTATGGATGCTGTAATTACTGCAGAGCTCATTTTAAATAAACAGATTTATTGCGATTCATATTTAGAGGCATATAGAAAGAAATAGATATGTATAAGAGAAGATTATTTAGAGAGGTTTTTAAATTAAATGGTCTAAGAGAAAGTTTTAAATTTGCGATTCGAGGGATAGTTTATCTTTTCTTATTTCATCGTAATATGCGGATAATTTTTCTCTTAGGGATATTGGCTTTACTTTTAGGTTTTTATTTTCAGTTAAGAGGGATAGAGTTGATGATCCTTTCTGTTACTATAGCTTTAGTTTTTATGGCAGAGATTTTAAATACAACCATAGAACTTATCTTAGATATTTTTTTCGACCGTTACCATCCCAAGGTGAAAATTATTAAAGATATATCTGCAGCGGTGGTAGTAATTACAGTATTAAATTCTTTAGCTATAGGTTATATACTTTTTGTGCGAAAATTAATTTATTTTTGGAAATAAATTTTAAAGGCGGAGTAGCTCAGCCTGATAGAGCAGACGGCTCATACCCGTTAGGTCGCCGGTTTGAATCCGGCCTCCGCCACCAGTTTTTAAGAAAGGACAAGATGTCCTTAATTTTTTTATGATCTTAAAAAAAGTAGAAGAAACAATTAGGCATTATAATCTAATTCAGAAAAAAGATAAGGTATTAGTTGCTGTTTCAGGCGGACCGGATTCAGTAGCTTTACTTTATATCCTTAATAGTTTAAAAAAAAAGTTAGGAATTAGCTTACATGTCGCACATCTAGATCATATGTTACGCAAAGATTCCTGGAAAGACAAAGAATTCGTAGAGAGTTTAGCTAAAAGATTAGCCCTTCCAATAAGTTCTGCTCAGATTAATGTAAAGGAATTTTTTAAAAGCGGTTCTTTAGAAGAGATAGCACGTAATATAAGATTAGGATTTTTATTTAAAATAGCTAAAGAAGTTAAAGCTAAAAAGATCGCTTTAGGTCATAATCTTGATGATCAGGTAGAGACTGTTCTGATGCGTATATTACGAGGAGCTGGTTTGTATGGATTAAGAGGAATTTTACCAAAAAGAGAAATCTGTGGTTTTACTATTATTAGACCTCTTATAAATTTATCACGCAAAGAGATAGAAGGATACCTTAAAAGAAGGAAGATAAAGCCTCTTATAGATTATACAAATTTAGAAGATATATATTTGCGCAATCGTATCCGTCATAGATTAATTCCCCTTTTAGAAAAAGAATACAATCCAAATATAAAAGAAGTTTTAGCAAATATGGTAGAAAGCATAGGCAGGGATTACGATTATCTTTTAAATTTGGCTGAAGATTTATATTTAAAAGAAGCTAAATTAAAAAATGAGGATAGAATTGAATTTAATTTAAATAGATTTTTGAAATTACACCCTTCTTTACAGCGTATCTTTCTTAGATTAGCTTTTTTAAAATTTAAAGGAGACCTGCGTAGATTTGAATTCAGACATATAAAAGAAATAGAAGAGCTTCTTTACTGCCGTCCTGTAAATTCTATCGTAGATTTACCCAAAGGGGTATCTGTAATAAAGAAAAAAAGGACTTTTTATCTATATAAAAGAAAATAACATGGAAAGATTGGAGTTTTTAGAGAATCAATCTATATTTGTTATCCGTGAAGCTTATGCCCAATTTAGAAAAGTAGCGATGCTGTGGTCAGTAGGTAAGGATTCTACAACTTTACTTTGGCTTATCCGAAAATCCTTCTTTGGAAAAGTTCCTTTTCCGATCATCCATATCGATACAACTTACAAATTTAAAGAGATCTACAAATT
>JAMWCN010000083.1 GCA_023819505.1 Candidatus Omnitrophota bacterium
AAATAATCCTTCTAAAGAATTTTTGAAGATTTTAGAAAGAAAAGATTTAGATTTTATTTTAAAGATAGAGATCCCCCTCTACCATAAACCTGTGGAGGCAAAGTCAAAGTTGGCTTGGTACGAAATTGCAGATAAGGAGCTAAATAGGTACGCTTTAGGTTTAAGTTACAAAGAGATCCCTAATAAAGATAATGAAAGGATCTTGCGTCTATGTCTATTTAAAAAATTTACACCTAAAATCACTTTAACTTTAGCAGTAATCCTGTTATTAGGTTTTTCTGTATCCGCTTATATAAATATAAGTCTTGTACATGCAAATCGCGCCTTAGTAAAACAACTTGTAGATATACTTCAAAAATCAACCTTAGCTAAACAACAGATAGAAGAACTGATCCGAGACAGAGAAGCTTTCCAATTGAAATTACAGGAAAAGGAAATCCACATTAAAAATCTAGAGGAGGAAAAGAAAACTATTTTAGAATCACAGAGGAAAAGAGCTATAGCTGAAGAGGAAGCGAATAGAAAGATTAATGAACTTTTAAGCTTAATTAAACATTTAGAAAAAGAAAGAGAAAAACTAAAAGAAAAGATAAATTCTTTAAGAACTCAAGAGACACAGATTACTGAAGACCTCCTTTTATTAGATAAAAAGAGGTCATCTTTAGAGAAAGTAAATATAGAGAAGATGTACCGTTGGATAAAAGTCCATCAGAATCCACGTACTGGCCTTATCTTAAGTTATGAGGGAGATAAGGAATTGCATAACTGCTCATTCCTATATGACCAAGCTTTAGTAGCAATTGCCTATACAAAGTTTTCTGATTTTGAAAGAGCAAAAAAGATATTTGATTTCTTCAGATTTAAAGCCAAAAAAGTTGATGGTGGTTTTTTAAATGCTTACTATACTAACGATGGTCAACCCTTAGAGTATACAGTGCATGCAGGACCTAATATCTGGTTAGGTATAGCTATTGCTCATTATATAAAAAGGACTCTTGATAATACCTATTTAGGTCTATTAAAAGAAATTGCTGATTGGGTAATTAAATTACAAAATGAAGATAAAGAAGGAGGCATAAGAGGGGGTCCGCGTACAGAATGGTACTCTACAGAACACAATTTAGATGCCTATGCTTTATTTGAGATGGTTTATCAGATAACTAAAGATTCAAAATATAAAGAAGCTTACCAAAAAATAATAAATTGGCTTCTTCTCCACGTCTACGATAAACCAGAGGTTCCTGTTATGCGAGGCAAAGGTGATGCTACTATAGCTACTGATACCTATGCTTGGTCAATTGCTTCTTTAGGTCCTGAACTGTTGGAGAGTTTAGGGATGGATCCTGAAAAGATAATTGAATTTGCAGAGAAAAATTGTTCGGTAGAGGTAGAATACAGCAGACCCACAGGAGAAAAAATAAAGGTAAAAGGATTTGATTTTGCACCTCTTCGACATCTGGCAAGGGGAGGAGTAATTTCCTGTGAGTGGACTGCCCAGATGATCTTAGCTTATAAATTGATGGCAAAATTTTATGAAAATAAAAATCTTTCTCTTAAAGCACATTACTATGAGGCAAAAGCGCAGGATTATTTAAGTAATCTTTTAAAATTGCTTATCTCCAGTCCTTCTCCCGCAGGATTGGGAGAAGGATGTCTTCCTTATGCAAGTGAAGATTTTGTAGATACCGGACATGGTTGGACTACACCTAAAGGCAAAAGCACAGGTTCTGTTTCCAGTACCGCTTATACTCTATTTGCTTATTATGGTTTTAATCCCTTAAAGTTTGCAGATTAAAAATCATTATGCAAAATATTAAAAAAGAGATAAAATAAAAAAGGGGGAAAAATGTTGAGAAAAAAACTGATTTTAATAGTTTTGTTTGTATCTATTCTCTTCTATGCAAAGAGGATTTACTCTGCTCCTTGCTACGGTCCTCATATGCCTAAAGAAAAAAGTTTTGTAATAGGAGTTCAGAGTCATACTATTTTAAAACGCTATTTAGAGGATGAGTTTGGAAAGATAAGAAGCCTACAGAATTTTATCCTTCTTTCCTACGGAATAAGAGATTGGTTATGTTTGGATTTAAAGGGTGGTTCAGGTTATATAAAACAACATCCATTGAATAAAGATGAACTCGATTACTCTACAGGTTTTGCAGGAGGTTATGGTTTTCGTTTAAGATTATATGATCAAAATAATAAAAAGATAATTTTTGGTTTTCAACATATAAGTGCGCATCCTAAAAAGGTATCTTCAGATAATCAAAAGAATGAAGCTATCTTAGATGATTGGCAGTCCAGTTTACTTTTTTCTTGCGAGATAATGAAATTTAGTCCTTATATAGGAACAAAATATAGTAGATTAGACTATATCCATAGATGGGATGGCCAGCGTAAAAGAAGAAATTCTGATCTTACCAAATCTTTAGGTTTAATTTTAGGATTAGATTTTAATATAGATGGAAGATACTGGGTCAACTTAGAGACCCAATTTTTCGATGTAGAGGCATTCTCTTTGAGTATAAATTTTAGTTTTTAACTATGCCAATTTACGAATATATCTGTAATTACTGTAAGAAAACTTTTGAGTATCTATTAAGAAATCAAAATGAGGAAATTTCCTGCCCTTACTGTCATCGTAAAGACATAAAACGCAAATTCTCTAAATTCTCTTTTGGTAGTAAAGATCGAAAAGATAATTTAAAGATGACTTCTTCATCTAAATGTAGTAGCTGTACATCTAGAACCTGCTCTAGCTGTTTTTGATTTTTTTAAAGATGATTAATAAGAAAAGACTGCTTGAACTTACTCAGAAGCTTATCTGTATAAATTCTGAAAATCCAGGCGGTGATGAATATAAGATTGCATATTTTTTAAGAGATTATCTAAATAAATATAGAATAAAGACAAAACTTTATGCATTTAAAGATAAAAGGATTAATCTTTTAGCAACTATAGATGGAAGGGGTAAAAAAACTTTGCTTTTAAATCCTCATCTAGATACAGTTCCTGCAGGAGGTAATTGGAGATACCCTGCATTCGGAGGAGTTATTTTTAAGGATAGAATCTATGGAAGAGGCGCAAGCGATGATAAAGGGAATCTTGCCGTAGCGGTAGAGGCAATTATAAATTTATTAGAGGAGGATATAAATTTAGATTATAAACTTATCTTAGCTGCTACCGCTGATGAGGAGAGTGGCTCTCACTTAGGTATAATTCCTCTTTTAGATAGGGGAATAGTTAAACCCGATATGGCAGTGGTTTTAGATAGCGATGAGTTTAATATCATAACTTCTCAAAAGGGTCTTATCCATCTTAAGGTAAAAATATTTGGTAAAAAAGCCCATGGAGCTTATCCCTGGAAGGGAGAGAATGCTATTGAGAAAGCAGTAGATATTTTAAGAGAAATAAAACAATTTAAATTTAGATTTAGACCCCATCCTTTACTTAAGCCACCAACAGTAAATTTTGGCACCATCCATGGAGGGGATCGGGTAAATATTGTTAGTGATTGGTGTGAATTTGAATTGGATATAAGATTTCTACCTGGTATGTCCCATAAAAAAATATTAGAGGATTTTAAAAAAATTATAAAAAAATATACTAAAAAATTTAAAATGGAAATAGAAGCTTTACAGATGCCTTTTGATATAGAAAAGAGCAATCCTTTAGTGAAGTATCTAATTTATGCTTTGAAGAAAAATAAAATTAATTTTTCTATAAAAGGTTCAGAAGGTGCTACCACCATTACTTTTTTTAAAGAAAAGAATATACCTGCTGTGGGTTTTGGGATAGGAGTAAGTGGTCAAGCTCATAGTACAGATGAGTATGTAAGGATAGATTATCTCTACCGTGGTGCAGAAGTATTAAAGGATTTTTTAGTTAATTTTAAGTTTGATTAATTATCTGAAAAAACGGAGGTAGATATGGCAGAGGTAAAATTTATTAAAAAACCTAAGTTGTATCAACCTTACCTTATTGCTGGTTGGCCAGGGATGGGTGAGGTAGCATTTAAGGCAGTAAATTTTTTAATAGAGAAGTTAAAAGCTATAGAATTTGCCAGTATAGAAGGAAGTGATTTCTACTATCCTGTGGGAACACAGATAAATGAAGGGATTCTCTCTCTACCAAATATACCTTACAATAAATTCTATTATGTAAAGACTCCACAACTTAAATCAAATTTTGATTTAAATAGACATGATTTAATCTTATTTTTAAGTAATGCCCAACCCGATGTTTCCAAATATGAAATTTATACAGAGACAATCTTTTCTGTAGTTAAATATTTTAAAATAAAGATGGTAATCTGTTTTGCTGCTATGCCCTTACCTATAGACCATACTGAAGATCCTGGAGTTTGGTTCTGCGCTACCAGTGAGAAAATTAAGAAGGAACTTTTAAAGTACAATTTAAAGATGATGTCCGAAGGTCAGATAAGTGGAATGAATGGTCTATTTTTAGGTATAGCTAAACAGAAAAATTTAGAGGGATTCTGTCTTTTGGGAGAGATCCCTTTTTATACTATTCAGATTGAAAATCCTAAGGCTTCAGTAGCAATTTTAGATGTGCTTATTAAAATGACTAATTTATCTTTAGATCTTCAACCCTTAAGGGAGCAGGCGGATTTTGTGGAACAGCAGATTGAGCAGTTGGTGGATTATCTAAAACTTGGTACACAGTTTAGCTCCCCTATAAGTGAGGAGGAGATAGAGAAGATAAAGAAGGCTTTAAGCCAACATACAAAGTTACCTGAATCAGTAAAACAGAATATTGAGAAGCTCTTTGAACAGGCAAAGAAGGATATATCTAAAGCAAATATCTTAAAACAGGAACTTGATAGATGGAATGTGTATAAGGAATACGAAGATAGATTCTTAGATCTTTTTAAGAAGCCAAAAGATAAAGGAAATTAAATGCAGAACCACTCTATAAAAGCAATAATTTTTGATTTAGGAAATGTTTTAATTGATTTTGACCATATGATTGCTGCTCGACGGATAAGTAGATTCTGCGAATCCTCTTTAGATGATATATACGATCTTTTTTTTGACTCTTCCCTTACCTGTCTCTTTGAAGAAGGCAGACTAAAACCGGAAGAATTTTTTTTAGAATTAAAGAGAACTCTCAACCTAAAGATAAATTATCAGGAATTTCTTCCCATCTGGAATGAAATTTTCTTTTTGACCCCTAAGAATAGAGCTGTCTATAAGATCGCCTTAAATTTAAAATCAAATTATACCTTATGTCTTGCCTCCAATATAAATATTTTACATTTTGAATACTTAAAGAAGAATTTTTCTGTATTCGATG
>JAMWCN010000007.1 GCA_023819505.1 Candidatus Omnitrophota bacterium
AAGAGAAAAGAGTAAGTGAGATAAAAGGTATAATTATTATGGCTTTGGGTCTAATTATTTTGGCAAGTTTAGTTTCTTTTAGTTGGTATGACTTAAGTCTTTTTAGTTTCTATCCCAACAGACCACTACATAACTGGATTAAGAGTTTAGGTTCAATTATAGGAGCTTGCCTTTTCTTTGTTTTTGGTTGGTCAGCGTATCTGGTTTGTTTTTTTCTCTTTTGGCTTGCCTACCGCTTATTTATCTATCGACCTTATGAATTACGTTTTATTAAAATTGTGGGTATTTTCATCATATTTGTTTCTTTAAGCTCTCTTCTTAGTTTGATGGGTAATCAAACTTCTACTTTTAGATTTAAAAGAGCAGGAATCTTAGGAATGGTTTTAGCAGATTTGGGTAGTAATTATTTAGGAAATTTAGGAAGTTACATTGTATTTATCACATTTTTTATCTTAGCTTTAAGTTTGGCTACAGGGGAACTGATCTCTACATTTATTTTAGGTTTCTTTGATAAAATTTTATTTTTGATAAAGAAAATTTTTAGTCTTTTACCTTTAAAGAAGAAACCTTTCATGGTAGTTCCTTTAAAGAAAAAAGAAGTTTTGCCACAAATTACTTTGGGTTCTACTTTAGTAAAGGATACATCTACAGAAGAAAAACCTAAGGTTAAAAAAGTTGACATTTTGGAAACAAAACCTAAAGATTTAAAATTGGAAATGAAAGAAAAATTACCTAAGATAAAACCAGTTAAAAAAGAACCTTTAGAATATAAACTTCCCCCTTTAGATCTTTTAGATTCACCACCTCCTATATCAGAAAGACAGATTAAAGAAGACCTTGTAGGTAATGCTAGAATTTTAGAGGAGATGTTAGCAGATTTTGGTATTTCTGCTAAAGTTACCAATATCGAACGCGGTCCAGTAATTACACGTTATGAACTTGAACCATCAGCGGGAGTGAAACTACAAAAGATCGTTTCTTTAAGTGATGATATTGCTCTTACTATGAAGGCGCAATCGGTAAGGGTAGTTGCTCCTATACCTGGCAAAGGAAGAGTAGGTGTAGAGGTTCCTAATATTCAGACAAGTTTAGTTTATCTTAAAGAGGTTTTAGTTTCTAAAGAATACCAAAGTTCCCCTTCTTTACTTACCCTTGCTTTAGGTAAGGATATAACTGGTAAGCCAGTAATCGCTGATCTTAAAGAGATGCCCCATCTTTTAATCGCAGGCACTACCGGTTCAGGAAAAACTGTCTGTGTAAATTGTTTAGTACTTTCTATTCTATTCCGTGCTACTCCCCAAGAAGTAAAATTTTTAATGGTTGATCCTAAGATGGTGGAGCTGGCTCCCTTTAATGGTTTGGCTCATCTTCTCTGTCCTGTAGTTACAGAGATAAAAAAGGTAGGTATGGCTTTAAATTGGGTAATTAATGAGATGGAAGAGAGGTATAAGTTATTTGCTAATTTAGGGGTGAGGAATATTGAGAGTTACAATCAAAAGCAAGAGAAGCTTCCCTATATCGTGGTAATCATTGATGAGCTTGCAGATCTTATGGTAGTAGCCAGAGACCAAGTTGAATCCGCTATTACCCGTTTAGCACAATTATCCAGAGCAGTGGGTATTCATCTTATCTTAGCTACCCAAAGACCTTCTGTAGATGTGGTAACAGGGGTAATTAAAGCAAATTTTCCTGCACGGATATCTTTTAGAGTTGCCTCCAAAGTTGACTCCCGCACAGTGTTGGATATGAATGGAGCAGATAAATTGTTAGGCAAAGGAGATCTTTTATTCTTAAAACCTGGGGAGAGCCGTCCTATCCGCGCTCAGGGAAGTCTTGTTTCAGATAAGGAGATAGAGAGGGTAGTAGAATTTATCCGTAAACAGGCAGAGCCAGTTTACGAAGAAGAGATATTTCAGGAACGCAAAGAAACAGTTTATTTATCAGATCAAAAGGATGCGTTATACGATGAGGCGGTAAGGTTAATTATGGAGACAGGTCAAGCCTCAACCTCTATTTTACAGAGACGCCTGCGTTTAGGTTATACACGTGCAGCTAGAATTATCGATATGATGGAGAAAGAAGGTTTAGTTGGTCCTTACGAAGGGACAAAACCTCGCAAGATTTTAATAGACAGGCAAGCTTATCTTAAAGAAAGGATCATTAAGGATGGAGCAAAACAATAAAGAGAAGATTGGAGAGAGGCTGAAAAATTTAAGATTAAGCCAAAAACTTACATTAGAAGATGTTTATAAAAAAACTAAAATTCCTATCAGGATCCTGGAAGCAATCGAAGAAGATAGGTCTTTAGATATAGCAGAGGTATACTTAAGAGGGTTTATAAAGATATACTGTAATCTTTTGAAAGTAGATTATAAAGAATTCATCTCTCATAAAAAATCAATTCAAAAATTAGAATTAAAGAAACAAAAAACTTTTTTTATTAAGACAACTTTAAAAAAATTACCTTTAAAGATAAATTTATTTAAGAGGCCATATATATTTATTGGATTAACTATATTTTTTATTTTAATATTAGCTATCTATTTAAGACCAAAACAGAAGATAGCTGTTTTACAGAAAGAATCCGTTCCTACAGGAGAGGTAAGGTCTATAGTTTGGAGCAAACCTATAAAAGTAAAGATCAGAGCAAAAGAGGACTGTTGGGTAAAATCAATCGTAGATGGAAAGGTAGTTTTTCAGAGTATATTAAAAAAGGGCCGTTTCAATATTTGGGAGGCAAAAGAATCAGTGGAACTTTCTTTGGGTAATGCTAGCGGTATAGAACTCTATGTGGACGATAAACTTTTTTCTACTTTGGGTAAAGCGGGTCAACCTATTAGACGCCTCCTTATTAATAAAGAGGGGCTTCAGGTAATAAAATGAAAAAACCAAAGATAGGGGTTTTAAGTTTGGGTTGTCCACGGAATCTTGTGGATACGGAAATGATTCTTTCCAGACTTTATAGTAAAGGTTATTCCATAACTGATATAGATAAAGCAGATATTGCAATTTTAAATACCTGCGCTTTTATAAAAGAAGCAAAAGAGGAATCTATCGAGGCAATTTTAGATTTGATCTCTTTAAAGAAAGAATCCAAAATAAAAAAATTAATTGTTTATGGTTGTTTAGTTGAGCGCTATAAAGAGAAACTCATCACTCTATTAAAGGATGTAGATGCCTTTGTAGGAAGGATCTCTTTAAACCATCAACCAAAAAGGATCGTTCTTACTCCTTCACACTACGCTTATGTGAAGATAAATGAGGGATGCATTAACAATTGCAGTTTCTGTATTATTCCGAAGATAAAATTACCCCTTGTTAGCAGGACTCCAGAATCAATAATTGAAGAGATAAGATTTTTAGAGAAGAAAGGAGTAAAGGAGATAAATCTTGTAGGTCAAGATACAACTCTTTACGGTAAAGATCTCTTTGATTCAACTTCTTTAGTTTTTCTTTTAAAGAAGATACTGAAAGAAACAAAGAGTATTCCCTGGATAAGATTACTCTATCTTTATCCCAACCGCATAACCGATGAACTTCTTCAGATTATAAGGAAAGAAGAGCGCATCTGTAAGTATATAGATTTACCCCTTCAACATGTAAATAACCGTATCCTTAAATTGATGAATCGAAATATCACTAAGGATAAGATAACAGAACTTATAGATAAGATTAGAAATACTATACCTACTGTTTTTATAAGAACAACTTTTCTAGTAGGGTTTCCTACAGAAACTGATGCGGAATTTGAAGAATTATTAAATTTTATAAAAGAATTTAAATTTGAGAGATTAGGTACTTTCATCTATTCAAGGGAAGAAGGAACAGTTGCCTATAATTTTAAACCCCAGATACATTTTCGCAAAAAACAGACCAGATTCAATATTATTATGGAGACTCAGAAAGCCATTTCAGAAGAAATAAACAGATCACTTTTAGGAAGAACTTTGGATGTAATTATAGATGAAGAATCAGATAGCTTTTACCTTGCTCGTACCCAATACGATGCTCCAGAAGTAGATGGCTTGGTTTTTGTAAAGAAAAAATATCCTTTAGAAAAGGGTAAGCTTTTAAAGGTAAAGATAACTGATACATTAGAATACGATTTAGTAGGAGATCCTTTATAATGAATATAGCTAATCGTATAACCTTAGCAAGGATAGTGGCGACTTTTATCTTTATGTTTTTTCTTTTCTGTCATGGTCTTTGGGCAAAATTGGTAAGTTTTATAATATTCTGTTTAGCTGCTTTATCCGATTTCTACGATGGTCTCATTGCCCATAGGAAAAATATAGTTACCGATTTTGGTAAACTCATGGATCCCATTGCAGATAAGATTTTAGTTTTAGCTGCTTTTGCTGCTTTTGTGCAGATGCAACTTATTGATGCTTGGATGTTTGTAATTATTATTGCCAGAGAAATACTTATTACCTCTTTAAGATTATTTGCTTTAAATAAAGGTAAGGTCTTAGCAGCTACGCGTGCAGGCAAACATAAAACTTTATCTCAGATGATGGTAATATTTATCATCTTATGCTTTATCCTTATAAAAGAAGTAATGTTAGAATTCTATACCTGGAATCCTTCCTGGGAGAATTTCTTTCGCAGTAGTATCTATGTGTTGATGCTTCTGACCGTAGCTCTTACCCTTTATTCAGGTTTATTTTATCTTTGGAAGAATCGACAGATTATTACAAAGATATAAAGATTTCTTATCAGATGAATAAAATAAATAGATTTATAACTAAGACGATCGCAACATTTTTTTTTATTGGATATATACCAATTTTACCAGGAACTTTTGCCTCTGCTTTTAGTCTATGCCTTATCTGGTTTTTAAGGAAGAATGTTCTTTTGTATATTCTATTTTTCCTAATTATTTTGGTAGCAGGATTTTTGGTTTCTTCTTCTGCAGAAAAATTGTTTGGTAAAAAAGATGCAAAAGAGATCGTAATTGATGAGGTAATAGGTATTTTTTTAAGTTTTATTTTCGTTCCTTTAAATTGTAAATTTCTATTTTTAGGATTTCTTCTTTTTAGAATTTTAGATGGCCTTAAGGTTATACCTTCAAATTATACTGAGAAGTTAGAAGGAGCTAAAGGTATAATATTCGATGATCTTATCGCAGGACTCTATACAAATATTATACTTCAGTTCTCTTTTAGGCTCACCTTATAGATAGCTTCGTATATAGGACCGGAACTGGTAAGGGTACTTTTAAAAAGAGTTATATATTTTACGATAAATTCCTTATTCTCTTGTATAGGTTTATCTAAAGATTCAATTATTTTTTGTTTTAATATATGGTAATTAAAATGAGATCTTACTCTACCTAAGGTTATATGAGAACAGAACGGTCTTTTTTCTTTAGGTATCCCTATACTGGATAATTCCTCTTCCAATAATTTATTTAAATAAAGGAGTTCTTTTTGACCATTTTTTATTTCTACCCAGATAACCCTCGGTGATTCTATGTTAGGAAATCCATTTAGAGAGAAAATACTTACAGCAAAAGAGTTAATTTGATTTGATATTTTTTCCATAATCTTTTTAATTGAAGTTATCTTTTCCTCTTTTACTTCTCCTAAAAATTTTAATGTTATATGGATATTTTTCGGTTCAACCCATTTTACATCAGCATTACAACTTTTAAGATCTACCTGAAGATAGGATAAGTATTCTTTAATTTCAGAAGGTAATTCTACAGCAATAAAAGTCCTCATAAAAGGAGTCCTTTTAGAATTCTTAAAGTTTTTAAGACTGCCTTTTTCTTTATCTCTTGACGACTTCCCTGAAAAATATACTTTTTAGAAATCATTCTATTCTTTGTTTTAATAGAGATAAATACACTCCCTACAGGGTTATCTTTAGTTCCTCCACCAGGACCAGCAAACCCCGTAATTCCAACACCAAAATCTGCTCCTGTAAGCTTTCTTACAGAAGAAGCCATCATTTCGGTAGTTTTTTTGGAAACAAGACCTTCCTTTAAGATTACTCTGGAGGGGATTTTTAATATTTTTTGTTTTGTCTCTTTACTATAAGCAACCACTCCTAATAAGAAATAAACTGAACTTCCTTTTAGACGACTAAAAGCCTCAGAAAGCATACCCCCTGTGCAAGATTCCGCTACTGCAACTGTTTTTTTCTTCTTTATTAAAATTCTATTTATCTCTCTAACGAGGTTTTGCATATGCTTAATACTATTATAAGTCTATTTAAATTTATTGACAAGATAACTTTTTATTGTTATATTTAAAATAGATTAATCTTCGGGGCATCTGCTTAAAAAGCGGATCCGCTAATTTTATTAGCGGAAGGTGAAATTCCTGACCGGCGGTATAGCCCGCGAACTCTAATGATTTTTTAGAGCAGATCTGGTGACCTAATAAAATTTAGGAATTCCAGAGCCGATGGTTCCGAATTTTATTCGGAATGCCAATTTTTTGGCATAAAGTCCAGAGGGGAGAAGATTAATTAATTTACCCGAAGATTATCTTCGGGATTTTTATTAAAGAGATGTTTAATACTATTGAGGAGATAATTCAGGATTTAAAGGAAGCCAAGCTAGTTATTGTGGTAGATGATGAGGATCGTGAGAACGAGGGGGATTTAGTAGCTCCGGCAGTTTTTGCTACCCCTCAGATAATAAATTTTATGGCAAAGTATGCCCGTGGGCTTATCTGTGTTCCTATGGAGGAGGAGAGGTTAAAGGTTTTGGATCTTCAACCTATGGTGTCGGATGAATACTTACATTACAAAACCGATCGTTTCTCCACCTCTTGGATGGTCTCTGTGGATGCTGCTTCAGGGATAACCACAGGGATATCTGCTTATGATCGGGCAGAAACCATTAGGGTGTTGATCGATCCTAAAAGTAAACCTGATGATCTCTTGCGTCCAGGACACATCTTTCCTTTAAAGGCGCGTAAAGGTGGTGTTTTAGTAAGAGCAGGTCATACTGAAGCAGCTGTGGATTTAATGAAGTTAGCAGGACTTTATCCTGCAGCAGTGATCTGTGAAATTATGAATGACGATGGAACGATGGCGCGTCTTCCACAACTAAAAGAGTTCGCAAAAAAACATAATTTAAAGATATGTTCAGTTAGACAACTTATTGAATACCGTAGAAAACATGAAAAATTAATTAAAGAGATATCTAGAACAATTTTACCTACTGAATATGGAGTTTTTGAGTTAATCCTATATCAAGATATTATTAATCAAAATTATCATCTTGTTTTAAAAATGGGTAAATGGCAGGAGGAGCCTATTTTGGTGAGGGTACACTCTGAATGTTTAACTGGAGAAGTATTTGGTTCTTTACGTTGTGATTGTGGCAGACAACTTAAAGAGGCAATGAGATTAATTGCTAATGAGAAAAAAGGAGTTATACTTTATATGAGTCAAGAGGGTAGAGGGATAGGTTTGGTAAATAAGATTCGTGCTTATAATCTTCAGGACAAAGGTTTAGATACTGTGGAAGCAAATACCGCTTTGGGATTTCAGCCCGATTTAAGAGAATATGGTATCGGAGCTCAAATTTTGGTAGATTTAGGCATAAAGAATATAAGACTGCTTACCAATAATCCTAGAAAGATTGTTGGTTTGGAAGGTTACGGTCTTAAGGTAGTGGAGCGCATTCCCTTAGAGATTCCTGTAAATCCTTCTAATTATCAATATCTAAAAACAAAGAAGGAAAAACTTGGACATAAATTAAGTAATATATAGAAAGGAGGTTAGTTGATATGCTAAAGATAATGGAGGGAAGTCTTATCGCTAAAGGAAAGAAATTCTGTATCATTGCTTCACGCTTTAATGATTTCATCACTAAAGAGCTACTTGCTGGATGTCAAGATACTCTCTTAAGACACGGTGCAGAGGAGAAAGATATAAGTGTGTATTGGGTCCCTGGGGCTTTTGAAATTCCTCTGGTAGCAAGTGTATTATCTAAGAAAAATTTTGATGCAATTATCTGTTTAGGAGCGATTATCAGAGGAGCAACACCTCATTTTGAATATATCTGTTCGCAGGTAAGCAGAGGAATAGCTAAGGTTTCTTTGAATTCATCTAAGCCGGTAATTTTCGGTATTATCACTGCAGATACGATAGAGCAGGCAATTGAACGCGCAGGAACCAAAGAAGGCAATAAAGGAAGAGACGCCGCTTTAAATGCTATCGAGATGGCAGACCTTTTATCTCAGATAAAATGATATGCGTAAAAGAAGTCTTGCTAGAGAATACGCTTTACAGATTCTCTATGAGATAGATATTACCCAACAGAAAAAAGAAGAAGTCCTTAAAGATTTCTGGGAAAATCAAATTGGATTAGAGATAGATCCTTCAATAAAAGAATTTACTGATTTTTTAGTAAAAGGAGTAATGGAGAATATTAAAGAAATAGATAAAAAGATTTCTTCCTATTCTCAGAATTGGGATCTTAAACGCATGGCAGTCGTAGATAGAAATATTTTAAGACTTGGTAGTTTTGAAATCATTTTCTGTAAGGATATCCCTCCTAAGGTAAGTATAAATGAAGCAGTTGAGCTTGCCAAAAGATTCTCAAACCAGGAATCAGCAAAATTTGTCAATGGTATTTTGGATAAGATAAAACAGGGAAATCCTAAATGAAATTTGCAGATTTGCATATTCACAGTTTTTACTCTGATGGAACATCTAATCCTCAGAAGATAATTGAGCTTTCTAAGAGAGAAAATTTAAGTTGTATCGCTTTTACAGATCACGATAGCGTGGATGCCATTTTAAATTTTCCTAATTTGGTATACCAAGGTGTTGAGATAATCCCTGCAGTTGAAATCACTACTGAAGAGGAGAGATGCGAAATTCATATCTTAGGTTACTTAATAGATTATCAAAATCCTTTACTTTTAAAAAAATTAGATTTTTTAAGAAATATGCGTCTTGAACGTATAAAAGAGATGATAAAAAAATTAAATAATCTAAATATAAATATAAGTTTAGAAGATGTAAAAAGTATAGCTACACATTCATGTCTGACACGATTACATCTAGCACGTGCATTGTTGAAGAGAGGTTTAATTTCCTCTGTATTAGAAGGATTCCAAAGATACCTTGGAGAAAATAGTAGTTGTTATGTAGCAGGTTTTTATTTTAAGCCTTCAGAAGCAATAAGGTTGATTAAAGATGTGGATGGTATCCCTGTTATTGCCCATCCTTACAATATCTTTCCTCAAGAAAAAATTTTTTCTTTCATAGATTATGGATTAGAAGGTATAGAGGTTTATTACCCCGAACATACATTATCACAGATAAACTATTATGAGGGTTTAGCTAAAAAATACGGTCTTTTAATCACAGGTGGTTCCGATTTCCATGGAGAGGCAAAACCGCAGATAAAGTTAGGTACATTTAAAGTTCCTTATAGTATAGTAGAGGAATTAAAGAAGAAAAGATATGAGAGATAAATTTTATTTTATGCGTATGGCTATGCGTTTGGCTTTGAGGGCTAAGGGAGAGACCTCTCCTAATCCTATGGTAGGAGCGGTGATAGTAAAAAATGGTAAGATAGTAGGTAAAGGTTATCATAAAAAAGCAGGTCTTCCCCATGCAGAGGTCGTTGCTTTAGAGAAGGCAAAAGAAAAAGCTAAATACGCAACCCTATATGTAACGCTAGAGCCCTGTGTTCATTTTGGTAGGACTGCCCCTTGTGTATATAAAATAATTGAGAGTAAAATAAAAAAAGTCGTTGTGGGCATGATCGATCCCAATCCTTTAAATAACGGTAAAGGGATTGCAATTTTAAGACGCCATGGGATAGAGGTTGAAGTTGGTATTTTAGAAAAAGAACTTCGTAAGATGAATGAAGCATTTATAAAATATATTACTAAAGGTATTCCCTTTGTAGTAGTAAAGGTTGGTCAATCGTTAGATGGAAAGATCGCTACTTTTAAGGGTGATTCACGCTGGATAACTTCTGATTCAAGTAGAGCTTATGTTCATCGCTTAAGAAAAGAATTCGATGCTATCATGGTAGGAGTAAATACGATTATCCGCGATAATCCCCATTTAGATAGTCCTTACTCCTCTCGTCCAGTTAAGATTATAGTGGTGGACAGCCATCTAAGTATTCCTTACGATGCTCAAATTTTTAAAAATCCCCAAGTGATTTTGGCAACTTTACCTCCTCAATTAGGTCAGGAGACAGAAAACCGTAAACTTTTAAGTAAAAAAGCCTCTCTTTTAGAAGTGAAAGAGAAGGCAGGTGAAGTTAATTTAAAAGATATGTTAAAAAAATTAGCCAAAAAAGAAATAACTAGTATCTTAGTAGAAGGTGGAGGAACTCTGATCGGTTCTTTATTTGATGAAGATTTGGTAGATAAGGTCTTATTTTTTATAAGTCCTAAGATTATCGGAGGTAAAGAGGCAATAAGCTCAGTGATGGGAAAAGGTGTAAGTAGGGTAGATAGAGCATTTAAATTGAAAGATATAAACATTAAAAGATTTGGTGAAGATATTTTAGTAGAAGGCTACCTCCATTAAAATTAAATATGTTTACAGGAATTGTAGAAGAAGTAGGTACGGTAAATAAAATTTCTCCAAGAAAAGATCTAGTTATTTTAGAGATAGAAGCAAAAAAAATTTTAGAGGATGTTCAAAGGGGCGATAGTATTGCGGTGGATGGGGTTTGTCTTACCTTAAGTGAGAAAAAGCCAAAGACTTTAGTCTTTGAAGTGATGAATTATACTTTAAAGAATACCACTTTAGGTTATTTAAAAGTTATGCAGAAGGTAAATTTAGAGCGTAGTCTAAAAATTCAGGATAGGATCTCTGGACACTTTGTTTTAGGTCATATCGATTGTATAGGTTTGATTCGTAAAAGAGCCTATCAAGGAGGAAATCTATATTTTGAGATACTTATCCCCAAAGAATCTATGAAGTATTGTTTACCAAAAGGTTCTGTTGCAGTTGATGGTATAAGCTTAACGATAGCAAAGACAACCGCTTATACATTTACCGTATATATCCTTCCTTGTACTTTAGAGAATACCACTCTTTTTTATAAAAATCCCTCCTCTAAAGTAAATATTGAGTTTGATATTTTAGCTAAAGCAGTTTTAAATATTAAAAAATAATGAAGAAAATATTGTATATTTTATTGATTATTTTTTTATTAGAGGGTATTACCTTTGCTGATACTGATTTAGAAGCAGAAGTAGATAAAAATAAACTAACTTTAGATGATACCCTTACTTATAAAGTTAGGATTATCTCTTCTGAAAACAGAACCCTTTTACCAAAATTTCCTCCCTTTAAAAATTTTAAAGTTATTTCTCAAAAACAGGCATCTACATTTTCATTTCAAGATGGTCAGTTAAAGTTAAAGATAGAATATGTATTTTTACTGAAGCCTTTAAAAGAGGGAATATTTGAAATTGAGTCAGTTGAACTTAAAGTAGGTAATAAAGTTTATAGAAGCAAAGATTTTGAAATTGAGGTAATAGGTGATTCTTCTAAGCCATCTTTACCAGAAGGCATTCCTTCTGAAGATGAGAATAAAGAGAGGATTTTTCTTTAAAGAGTATTATGAAAGAAAAATATTTATCTAGTTCTATTCAGTATATAAAAGGTGTCGGTCCCAAAAGAATTTCTATCTTTAACAAAATTGGTATTAAAAAAGTTGAGGACCTTCTGTATTATTTTCCTTTCCGTTATGAAGACAGAAGTAATTTCTGCTCCATCTCGGAACTGAAAGAGGGTCAATATCAAACTATAAAGGCTACCATTATGGCAAAGGGAAAAAGATTATCTTGGAGGAGGAAAAATTTTAGCATCTTTGAGTTAGCTGTAGGAGATTCTACAGGGAAACTTTTCTGCATATGGTTCAATCAACCTTATCTGGTAGATTATTTTAAAATAGGAGCCACAGTTATTCTTTATGGAAAGGTGGAGCGCTATCAGAATAGACTCCAGATGGTTTCTCCTGAATTTGAACTGGTAGAAGAAAACGATTTCAATTCTATAAATATGGGTAGACTTGTTCCTGTATATAGGATACCTCAAGAAATTACTCAGCGTTATCTGCGCCAACTTATAAAGTATATTTTGGATAAGTACTTAATTTATATTAAAGATTTTCTACCTTACGATATAAGAGTAAGAAACGATCTCTTTAATATCGCTAAAGCACTTATCAATATCCATTTTCCTAAAGATCAGGAGTCTCAGAAGAGAGCTTGGAAAAGACTATGTTTTGAAGAATTTTTTATTTTTCAATTAGCTTTAATGGTTAGAAAATTAAAGAAGAAACAACAAAGAGGTATAATCCATAAAGTAGAAGGCAATCTGGTAGATAATTTCATAAAGAATCTTGCTTTTGAGCTAACTGAAGATCAGAAAAAAGTTATTCAAGAGATAAAGGAAGATCTTTTAAAACCCTATCCCATGTATAGACTTCTTCAAGGAGATGTGGGTTCGGGGAAAACGGTTGTAGCTACAATTGCAAGTCTTATGGCTATCCAGGGAGGTTATCAGGTTGCTTTTTTAGTTCCTACAGAGATTTTAGCAACCCAACACTACAATGTGATTAAAGAACAATTTTCTTCTTTGGAGTATTCTCCTAAAGTAGGGATATTGACTAGTAGCTTGAAGAAAAAAGATAAGCTTAAAATATCTAAAGAGATAAAAGAAGGGACAATCAAACTTATAATTGGAACACATGCTCTATTGGAAGAAGATATAGAGTTTAAAAATTTAGGTCTAGTAATTATCGATGAACAGCATAAATTTGGAGTTTCCCAGCGTGCCATTTTGCCAAAGAAAGGAAATAATCCAGATATTTTGATCCTTACCGCTACTCCTATCCCACGCACATTGGCAATTACACTATACGGAGATCTGGATATATCTATAATTAGACAGCTCCCTTGGAAAAATCGCTCAGTATCTACTCTGTGGATAACTGAGGAAAAGAGAAATTGGTTATATGAATTTATTAAAGAGAAAATTTTACAAGGAGAACAAGTATATATAGTGTATCCTATAATTGAAGAGAATTTCAATTTAGAGCTTTTAAGTGTAGAGAAGATGTATAAGGAATTTAAACAGAATACATTTAGAGAATTTAAAGTGGGTATGCTCCATGGAAGGATGAGAAAGTCATATCAAGAAAAAATTATGCAGGAATTTAGAGAAAAGAAGATACAGATCCTTATTGCTACTACTGTATTGGAGGTAGGGATAGATGTGAGTAATGCTACTGTAATGGTTATTGAACATGCAGAAAGGTTTGGTTTAAGTCAACTCCATCAGCTAAGGGGTCGCATCGGAAGGGGCTGTAAGGAATCTTTCTGTATATTAATTTCTGATCCTGCTAACTTTGAAGCAAAGGAACGCCTTGAAGCGATGGTTAAATATAACGATGGTTTTCAGATAGCAGAGATAGATTTAAAGATACGTGGCCCGGGAGAATTTTTTGGTAAAAGACAGCACGGTTTAAGTGAATTAAGGATAATAAATCAACCTTTAACTCAACTGGAGTTGTTAAAACAAGCGCGCAAGGAAGCCATCAGTTTAATTCAAAAAGACCCCTTTTTAAAACTCCCTGAACACCAACTGTTAAAGAGTAAGCTTTTGGAGAGATTTCCAGGTTATGAAAGATTAATCTTTACAGGTTAGCTTTATTATATGAAAATTATTTCTGGTAAATATAAAGGAAAGGTTTTTGTTGCACCTAAAGGTATCAGACCGACTCCCCAGAGGTTAAGAAAAGCTATCTTTGATATTTTGGGTGATATAAGTGATTTTTCATTTTTAGAACTCTTTGCTGGCTCAGGAGCAGTTTCCTGGGAAGCTTTATCTAAAGGAATAAAAAGATCAGTTTTGGTAGAATCAAATCCTTACTGTTTGAGAGCAATTTATCAGAATATAAAGGTATTAGATAAAGATTCTTCTAAAGTTAAAGTATATCCTTTAGATGTAGAGGAAGCGATTATGAAATTACATAAAGAAAAGGAGTCTTTTGAGATTATCTTTTTAGATCCTCCTTATTTAAAAGGACTTGTAAAAAAAACCTTGCAAAGATTGACTTTATATGATATATTAGCCCCTACAGGTTTTATTATTGTCCAACATACCAAAAAAGAAGATCTCCCAGAAGCTTTGGGAGATTTAATATTATTTAAGCAGTATAATTACGGAGAGACAAAACTTTCTTTTTATAAAAAAGATGTGTCAAAAGGCAGTTTATCCAGGTAGTTTTGATCCTTTAACTTACGGGCATCTAGATATAATAAAGAGGGCAAAGGAAATCTTCTCTGAACTTACTATTGCGGTTGCTAAAAATCCAACTAAACCCACCCTTTTTAGTTTTAGAGAGAGAATACAGATGGTTAAAGAGGTAACCAAAGATATGGAAGGCATAACTGTTGAAGGTTTTAATGGTTTAATTGTAGATTACTGCCGACAGAAGAAAATAAAGGTGATCATTCGAGGTTTAAGGATGATTTCTGATTTTGAACATGAGTTTCAGATGGCTTTAACTAACCGTAAACTTTCCAAAGAAAACATAGAGATTGTTTTTCTTATGACCCATGAATCTTATAGTTATATTTCCTCAAAGCTTATAAAGGAGATAGCTTCTTTTGGGGGAAAGCTTTCTGAATTTGTACCTCCTTTTGTAGAAAGAAAAATTAAAGAAAAATTAAAAAATGCAGATATTAATAAAACAGATTCCTCCAGAAGGAATTATGCTTCAGGATAGTTTGGATTACCAGGATTTAGATTTAGATACAGAGACGATAAAATTTATCTACCCTTTAGATATCAAAGCCTTTGTGGTAAAGATAAAGAATGCGGTTTCTGTAGATGTTGAGGTTAAATCTAAATTTCATACTTATTGTAGTAGATGTCTTAAAGATTTAGAGATAGATTTACATAAGCAGTTAAAATTTAATTATATGTTGGAAAAGAATCAAGAATTTTTAAATATAGATGAAGATATAAGAGAAGCACTTATCTTAGATTATCCAGTTAAACCTTTATGTAAACCTCAGTGTTTAGGTTTATGTCTCAGATGCGGTAAAGATCTAAACGAGGGTCCTTGTAACTGTAAAAAGGAGAACTGATACCTTATGGCTCTCCCTAAAAGAAGACATTCAGTTTCACGGGGGAGAAAAAGACGCACGCATTGGAAACTGAAGGCTTTAAATTTAGTCCCCTGTCCTCAATGTAAACAGTTGAAATTACCTCATCAGCTATGTAAGAACTGCGGATATTATGACGGAAGACAGGTTATTCAGATTCAAACAAAAGAAAAGAGGTAATTAAGGATATGCGCATAATTGTAGATGTGATGGGTGGTGATTATGCTCCAGAAGCAGTTATAGAAGGAGCACTCCAAGCAGTTAAAGAATTTAAGTTAAATGTAGTTTTGGTAGGAGAGGAATCAAAGATAAAGAACATTTTAGATAGGTCTGCTCCTTCAGAACGCATCAGTATCTATCCTGCCCAAGAGGTAATCCAGATGTCTGAACCTGCAGCTTTAAGTATAAGGAAGAAAAAAAATTCTTCTATTGTAAAAGGTTTAGAATTATTAAGGGATGGATACGGTGATGCTTTCTTTAGTGCAGGAAATACAGGTGCGGTGGTTTGTGCTTCCAGTGTAATTTTAGGAAACCTTAAAGGTGTAGAAAGACCGGGTATTGCTATCCCCATCCCCACATTAAAGGGAGTTTCTTTAATAATAGATGTAGGTGCAAATATCGATCCTAAGCCAACACATCTGCTACAATATGCGCTTATGGCAGATGCCTATTTTAAATCTGTATTAAATAAAAATTCTCCTACCATCGGCCTTCTAAATATCGGTGAGGAAGAAACCAAAGGTCCTGATTTTATGCGTCAGACACATCAGCTCATCTCTGAAAGTAGTTTAGGGTTAAATTTTATAGGTAATATAGAAGGCAAAGATATATTCTTAGGAAAATGCGATATTATTATCTGTGATGGATTTGTAGGTAATGTTGCCTTAAAGATATCTGAGAGTATGTTAGAGTTTGGTTATAATCTTTTTAAAGATGCAGTAAAGAGTAATCCTTTAGGTTTATTGGGTCTAGCTTTAATGAATTTAGGAGTTTCCAAAAAAATTAGAAAAAAGATCGATTATTCAGAATATGGGGGAGCTCCTCTTTTAGGAATAAATGGAGTAGTGATTATTGGTCATGGCAGATCAAATTCTAAAGCGATAAAGAATGCTTTAGGTGTAGCAAAACAGCAGGTGGAACTTAAAGTGAATGAGAAAATTTTAGGAGCTTTAAGATTTGATTCTAGATAGAATATGAAAAGGATAGGTATTATTGGGTTAGGGGAATATTTTCCTGATAAGGTTCTTACCAATCAGGATTTAGAAAAAATGGTAGATACCTCTGATGAATGGATAACTACCCGCACTGGTATAAAACAGAGGCGTATCGTTAAAGAGGGGCAAGCAACTAGTGATTTGGCTATAAAGGCATCAAAATCTGCTTTAAAAGAAGCAAATATATCTGCTCAAGACCTAGATCTTATAATTGTAGCTACAATTACTCCAGATATGCAGTTTCCCTCTGTATCTTGTCTTGTACAGAAAGCCTTAGGTGCGAAAAAAGTAGCCTGTTTTGATATCTCTGCTGCCTGTGCTGGTTTTGTTTATGGGATAGCAATTGCTCAACAGTTCTTAGCTAATTCTTTCTACAAAAATGCTTTAGTCGTAGGAGCAGAAGTTCTTTCTTCAATTACTGATTGGAAGGATCGTAATACCTGTGTTCTTTTTGGTGATGGGGCAGGGGCAGCAGTACTTTCAGAGGTAAAAAGAGGGGGTATACTTTCTGTATATTTAGGAAGCGATGGTTCCTTTGCTGACCTCCTAAAAGTTCCTGCAGGTGGCTCACGTTATCCTGCTACTCACCAAACTGTAGATAACAGGCTCCATTATATAAAGATGCAAGGTAACGAGGTTTTCAAATTTGCAGTAAAATATATGACGGAATCTGCACAGATCGCTTTAAATAAGGCAGGATTAAGTTGTGAAGATGTAGATTGTTTTATTCCACATCAGGCAAATTTAAGGATACTTTTAGCGGTAGCAAAGAAATTAGGTTTAGCTAAAGATAAAATTTATCTTAATATAGAAAAATATGGGAATATATCTTCTGCCTCTACCGCCACCGCTTTATGTGAAGCGGTAAAGGAAAAAAGGATCAAAAGAGGTGATATCGTGGTTTTAGATGCTTTTGGTGCAGGTTTTGTCTGGGGTGCCTGCGTAATAGAATGGTAATTTTATATGGAGGTCGGTTTTCTCTTTCCTGGTCAAGGGGCTCAATACGTAGGGATGGGTAAAGAATTTTATGAGGAATTTGAGGAAAGTAAAAAAATATTTAATAAAGCAGAAGAGATTTTAGATTACGATATTAAAAAATACTGCTTTCAAGGACCTCCGGATTTATTGAAACAGACAGTTATATGTCAACCTGCTATCTTTACAGTAAGTATAGCTATATTTGAAGCATTTAAGAGAAGGATAAAGATTCTGCCTCGTTTTATGGCGGGTTTAAGTCTGGGAGAATATACTGCCTTAGTAGCAGCAGAGAGTCTTTCTTTTGAAGAGGGGCTAACCTTAGTGAAAAAAAGAGCAGAGATTATGGAGGAAAGTGCAAAGAAAAATCCATCTAAGATGTTAGCAGTATTGGGTCTAAGTTTAGATAAGGTTAGCCGGATCTGTGAAATCAGTGGAGCAGAGGTTGCTAATATTAATTCTAGTGAACAGATAGTTATCTCTGGAAGAAAAGATGCGATAGATAAAGCTAAGGATTTATCTCTAAAGGAAGGGGCAAAAGTAGTAGAGCTTCAGGTAAGTGGTGGATTTCATTCCTCTTTGATGTTAGAGGCTTCTTTTGAATTAAAGAGGTTTTTGGATACACTTAAGATAAATAAACCTATAGCCCCTATAGTTAGCAATTATACTGCAGAGGCTACTAGAGATCCAGAAGAGATAAAAAAGAATCTTATTTTGCAGATTTATTCACCGGTAAGGTGGCATCAGTCCATATCTTTTATAACTGGTAGAGGAGTAAAAAAATTTATAGAATTCGGTCCTGGCAAGGTCTTAAAGGGTCTTTTGCGTAAGATAGATGCTTCTTTGGAGGTAGTAAATATTGAGACCAAAGAGGATTTTTTAAATTTTAATAAATTAAACTAAATTTTATGAAATTAAAAGATAGGGTTTCTCTAATTACTGGTGGAGCAAGAGGTATCGGGAGAGAAATCGCTTATCTTTTCGCCAAAGAAGGTTGTTTTGTAGTAATTGCAGATATAAATTTAGAAGAGGCGATTAAAACAAAACAGGATTTTCAGAAAGAAAATCTTTTCCTGGAAGTTTTAGAGTTGGATGTTAGTGAGTATCTAGAGGTTGAGGAGGCGGTAAATAAAATTCTTGACAAATTTAAAAGGATTGATATATTAGTAAACAATGCAGGGATAACGCGGGATAATCTTATCCTTAGGATGAGCCAAGAAGAGTGGGATAAGGTAATAGATATAAATTTAAAGGGTACTTTTAATTGTATAAAAGCAGTCTCCCGTGTAATGATTAAACAGAGATATGGAAAAATTATCAATATCGCCTCAGTGGTAGGATTGATTGGTAATTCTGGACAGGCAAATTATTCTGCTTCTAAAGCAGGAATAATCGCTTTAACTAAGACTGTAGCTAAGGAACTTGCTAGCCGTAATATAAATGTAAATGCAGTTGCCCCGGGTTTTATTGATACGGAGATGACTGCTAAATTACCACAAGATATAAAAGAAAAAATGCTTTCTCAGATACCTTTAGCTAGATTCGGTCAGCCTCAGGATATCGCTAGAGTTTGTTTATTTTTAGCTTCGGAAGATTCTTCTTATATCACAGGACAGACTCTAGTGGTAGATGGAGGAATGGTTATGTACTAAAAGGAGGAGAAGGTTATGTCAGTAGCAGAAAAAGTGAAATCTATCATTGCAGAACAATTGGGTGTAAAACCAGAAGAGGTAACTCCAGAGGCATCGTTTGTAGATGATCTAGGAGCAGATTCCTTAGATACAGTAGAGTTAGTTATGGCTTTAGAAGAGGAATTTGGGATTGAGATACCTGATGAGGATGCTGAAAAAATCACAACTGTAGGTGAAGCGATAAAGTATATTGAGGAGAAAACACAGAATAAGTAATTTTAAAATAGATTTTCTAATTAACTACCCCGCCAATTAAAGTTTTTAGAGGCGGGGTAAATTTTATTATTTTAGAATATGCAGAGAAGAGTTGTAGTCACAGGGTTAGGGATAGTTTCTCCTGTAGGAAGAGATGTAAAGAGTTTTTGGGAATCTTTAAAAGAAGCTAGATCCGGAATCGACCGTATAAGTTCTTTTGATAGTAGAGGCTTTGATAGTCAAATTGCAGGAGAAGTTAGAAATTTCGATCCTCTAAAGATAGGTTTAAGTAAAAAAGAGATAAACCGTATGGAGAGATTTGTACAATTTGCTATCTCTGCTTCTAAAGAGGCAATTTTAGATTCAGGTTTAATTTTAGATAAAGAAGATAAAGAACGTATCGGTGTATTAATTGGTTCAGGTATAGGAAGTTTAAGGATTATTGAAGAGGAACATAAAGTTCTACTTAACCAAGGACCAAAAAGGATTTCTCCTTTTTTAATTCCTATGCTTATCGTTAATGAGGCTTCTGGTCAAGTAGCAATAACTTATGGATTTAGAGGTTATAATTCTTGCACTACCACTGCCTGTGCTTCTGGTGCTCATGCTATCGGAGAGGCTTTTAAAGTTATCCAGAGAGGTGCTGCAGATATAATGCTTGCAGGTGGAACAGAAAGTTGTATTACTCCTTTAGGTGTAGGTGGTTTCTGTGCTCTAAAAGCCCTTTCTACCCGTAACGATGAACCTCAAAAAGCAAGCAGACCTTTTGATTTAAATAGGGATGGTTTTGTAATCGCCGAAGGTGCAGGGGTGGTAGTTTTAGAAGAGCTTAGCCATGCCTTAAAGAGAAAGGCAGATATTTATGCGGAATTGGTAGGTTATGGTGCAAGTTGTGATGCTTATCATATCACTGCTCCTGACCCTGATGGTTACGGGGCATATCTATCAATGAAATGGGCCTTGGAGGATGCTAAATTATCTTTAGAGCAGATAACCTACATCAACGCTCATGGTACATCTACTAAACTTAATGATAAAGTAGAGACCTTAGCGATAAAAAGATTATTTAAAGAAAGAGCAAAAGAAATTATGGTTAGTTCTACCAAATCTATGACAGGACATCTATTAGGAGCAGCAGGTGGGGTAGAATTTGTAATCTGTTGTTTAGTAATTAAAGATAAAGTGATACCACCTACCATAAATTACGAGACTCCTGATCCTGAATGCGATCTCGATTACGTTCCTAACCAATCAAGAGAACTCGATAATGTAGAAGCCTGTATGAGTAATTCTTTAGGTTTTGGTGGGCACAACGCTACTTTGGTAATTAAAAAGTTCCATTATTAAAATAATGGGCTATACAATCGCTGAGAAAATCCTTCTTACCCATATAGATAAACCTAAATCGATAAAACCAGCTGATTTTATCGAAGTGAAAGTAGATTTGGTTTTAGGTAACGACATCACTGCGCCTCTGGCAATTGAGGAGTTTAGAAGAGCAGGTTTTAAAAAAATATTTGATATAAAAAGGATTGTTTTAGTAGCAGACCATTTTGTTCCCGCTAAAGATATGAAGAGTGCAAATCAGGCAAAAGTATTATTAGATTTTGCTAAAGAATATAGAATAAAAAATTATTTTGGCCCTGGTATAGGGATTGAACATGCGCTTCTTCCTGAGGAGGGTTTAATTTTTCCTGGGGATTTGATAGTTGGAGCAGATTCACATACCTGTACTTATGGAGCATTGGGTGCCTTCTCTTTTGGAGTTGGTTCTACAGATTTAGCAAGAGCATTCGTAGATGGAAGATGTTGGTTAAAGGTTCCTTCTACTTTTAAATTTATCTATAGAGGCAAGATAAGTAATCTGATTACTGCAAAAGATATTATCCTTTTTACTATCGGTAAGATAGGAGTAGACGGTGCTTTAGGAAAAGTTATGGAATTCTGCGGTCCTATCATAAAAGGACTCTCTATGGATGAGCGATTTACTTTATGTAATATGGCTATTGAGGCAGGAGCTTTAACAGGAATTATTGAACCCGATGAGATAAGCTTTGATTACATAAAACAGTTTAAAACTAAAGATTTAAAATTATTAAATGAATTAAGAAGCGACTCCGATGCCTATTATGAAAAAATTTATGAATACGATCTTTCAGGACTTCAGCCGCAGGTAGCTTGTCCACATTCTCCGGCTAATATTAAATCTGTGGATAAATTAAAGGATATAAAAATAGATCAGGTTTTTATTGGTTCCTGTACCAATGGCAGGATCCATGATTTAAGAATCGCAGCTAGGATTTTAAAGAATAGAAAGATCAAAAAAGGTCTACGTTTAATTGTTATACCTGCTACCAGAAAAGTTTATTTGGAGGCTTTAAAGGAAGGCCTATTGGATATCTTTATTAAAGCAGGAGGCATCATTTCTCCACCTACCTGTGGAGCTTGTTTAGGTGGACATATGGGAGTTTTAGCTGAAGGAGAAGTTTGCCTTTCTACCACCAATCGTAATTTTATAGGTAGGATGGGAGACCCAAAAAGTTTTGTTTATTTAAGTAGTCCATTGGTAGCAGCAGCCTCTGCCATTACAGGTAGGATAACTCATCCGCAGGAATTTTTAAAATGATCCTTAAAGGAAGAGTTCATAAATTTTGGGATAATATAAATACCGATGACATTATTGCTGCTAGATATCTTGTAACTACCAATGAAAAAGAACTTGGTAAACACTGTATGGAAAATATTTCTCCCTCTTTTGTAAAAGAGGTAAAAAAGGGAGATATCATTGTAGCAGGTAAAAATTTTGGTTGTGGTTCTTCGAGAGAACACGCACCTTTAGCTATTAAGGGATGTGGTATCTCCGCAGTTATCGCAGAGAGTTTCTCGATTATATTTTTTAGAAATGCTATAAATATCGGTCTTCCTTTTATAGAATTGGAAGATACATCAGCAATTTCATCGAAAGATATACTTGAGATAAATTTAGATAAAGGTATAATAAAAAATATTACTAAAAAAGATACTTATAGAATAAGACCTTTTCCTGAATTCCTTAAGAGGATTATTAAATCAAAGGGTTTAATTAATTATATAAAACAGAGGTATCACTTATATGTATAAGATAGCGGTTATCCCTGGTGATGGAACAGGTCCTGAGGTGATAAGGGAAGGTCTGAAGGTTTTAGATAAGGTAAGCAAAAAATTTAATTTTAGCTATCAGACAAAGACCTTTCCATTTGGGGGGTCTTATTATTTAAAGACTAATAAGACTTTAACTGATGAAGATATTCAAGAACTAAAGAAATACCATGCGATATACTTAGGGGCAATTGGCGATCCCAGAGTAAAACCCGGAATTTTAGAAAAAGGTATACTTTTAAAATTAAGATTCGATTTAGATCAATATATAAATTTAAGACCAGTTAGACTGTATTCTGAGAAATTTTGTCCTTTAAAAGATAAGAAGCCAGAAGATATCGATTTTGTAGTAGTGCGAGAAAATACTGAAGGACTGTATAAAGGTTTGGGTGAATTTCAAAATAAATCAACCCCTCAAGAGGTAGCTTTACAGATTTCCTATAATAGCCGTAAAGGTGTGGAGCGTTGTATAAGATTTGCTTTTGAATACTGTAAGAAAAGAAATAAAAAGAAGAAACTTACCCTTTGTGGTAAAACTAATGTTTTAACTTATGCCTGGGATCTTTGGGAAAGGACTTTCTATGAGGTAGCAAAGGAATATCCAGATATTCAAACAGAATATACCCATGTGGATGCTTGCTGTATGTGGATGGTTAAGAATCCGGAAAACTTTGATGTAATCGTTACTGATAATATGTTTGGAGATATCATTACGGATTTAGGAGCGATCATTCAAGGTGGGATGGGAATAGCTGCAGGTGCAAATATTAATCCTGAAGGTATCTCTATGTTTGAACCTATAGGAGGAAGTGCTCCTAAATATACTGGTAAAAATGTAATAAATCCATTAGCAGCGATCTGTGCTTTAGCAATGATGTTAGAGAATTTAGGAGAGAGTGCTTCTGCTACTGCAATTGAGGGGGCAGTAATAAAGGTAGTAAGAGAAAAATTAATTTCCCTTTCTGCAGGAAAAATGGGTTATTCCACATCAGAAGTGGGAGACTTAATCTGTGAATTCATAAGTTAATTTTCTTTAAAAATTAAATGCCTTACGTTGTTTTAGATGATCGCTTATCTTATTATTCCTTTTCAAAAGAACATCCCTTCAATAATCAGAGATATTTCGTTTTCAAGGATACTTTAGAAGAAAAAGGTTTAATTAAATTTCTAAAAAAATTAAATTCTAGAAAAGCTACCTTAGAGGAATTAAGTCTTTTCCATACAGATGATTATATAGAATTTGTTAAAGAGAAGGAACTTAAAGGTGGTTTCTTAGATTACTTAGATACACCTGCTTTCCCGGGGATATTCGATGCTTCCAGTACCATTGTAGGGACTACTTTAAATTGTATAGATAAGGCAATTGAAGAAAAGACAGCTGTATTTTCTCCCGTGGGAGGACTCCATCACGCTTACAGCAACAGAGCTTCAGGTTTCTGTGTATTTAATGATATATGTGTAGGGATAAATTATCTACGTAAAAGATATAAGATAAAAAGAATTCTATATTTTGATATCGATGCCCATCATGGAGACGGAGTATATTATTCTTTTATTGAAGATCCAGATTTATTTATAGTCGATTTTCATCAAAAGGGTATATTTCCTGGAACGGGTAACTATTTAGAGAAAGGCAAAGGTAAAGCTTACGGAACAAAATTAAATATAGAATTAAAGGCGGGCTGTCAAGATAGCGATTTTTTTAAAGAGCAAGAAAAAGTAAAAGATTTTTTAGAGAAAATAGAGATAGATTTTATAATTATGCAAGCAGGATGTGATTGTTTATCTGGAGATCCAATTACCTTTTTAAATTTAACAGAGAAAGTGCATCAGCAAACAACCAAAATTTTAACAGAAAAAGCATTTCAAGAAACAGAGGGTAAAATTGTAATATTGGGAGGAGGGGGTTATTCCCTCTCTAATATAAAGAGGGGTTGGTTAGCTGTAATTGAGGAAATAATTAAAATATATGATTGAACTTATTGATACCCATGCGCATCTTTATGAGATTTCAGATCTAAAACAAGTTTTAAAAAGAGCAAAAGATTTTGGTATAACCAAAGTTATTTCTGTTAGTTCTAATTTAGAGACTTCTAAGATAAATCTTAAACTTTCTAATCAGTACAATGAACCAAAAATATATCTTGCCTTAGGTATTCATCCTCAAAATTTAGCAATTGAGGAATTGGAGGAGTTAAAGTTGCTTATCGCAAAGAATATAAAATGTATCGTTGCTTTAGGAGAGATCGGTTTGGATTTTTGGATAAAGGAGGCAAAACAGGAAGATAAGAAAAATTTACAGATAAAAATTTTGGAAGAACAGTTAGATTTAGCTTATAATTTTGGGTTCCCTGTAATTATTCACAGTCGAGGTGCCTGGAAGGAATGTTTTGAGATAATCAGCAGTATAGATATAAAAAAAGTAGTGTTTCACTGGTATTCTGGACCGCTCGATATTCTAAAAGAAATAATAGAGAGAGGATATTTTATCTCTGCTACCCCTTCCTGTGAATATTCAAGACAACATCAGGAGGCAATTAAATATACACCTCTGGAGAATTTACTTTTAGAGACAGATTCACCGCTAATCTATAAGGAATGGCAAGCTGAACCAAAGGATATTTTAAAAGTTTTAAAAGGTGTAGCTTCTTTAAAATCTATCTCTGAAGAAAAGTTAGCTAAAATTACTACTCAGAATGCTATAGAATTATTTAATTTAAAATAATTATGCGTGCGGTAATTCAGAGAGTAACTGAAGCAAAAGTATTGGAGAAAAACAGGCAGATTGCTGAGATAAAAAATGGATTGGTTGTTTTGGTAGCGATAGCAAAAGATGATACCGCAAAGGATGTAGTTTTTTTAGCTAACAAATTAAAGGATATAAGAATATTTGATGACGAAAAGGGCAAACTTAACCTTTCTATAGAGGAAGTGAAAGGTGAGATTCTTTTAATTTCAAACTTCACTTTATTGGGAAAAGTTTTTAGAGGAAAAAGACCAGATTTTACTGAAGCAGAATCTTTTGAGAAAGCAAAAGAACTTTACGATTATTTATTAACTACATTAAAGAGTATAGGTTTACCGATAAAATCTGCTAATTTTGGTAAAGATATGCAGGTTCATCTTATAAACGATGGTCCAGTCACTATAATTTTAGATACAAAGGGAGATCTTTAATAAGTTGTAAATATTTCTTTTTTATTATATAATTTAAGATCAAGATGAGAAAATACAACATTGCAGTAGTAGGTGTGGGAGCGGTAGGGGTAGAGATACTTAAGATCCTGAAAGAGAGGTCTTTACCTATAGCTGAA
>JAMWCN010000084.1 GCA_023819505.1 Candidatus Omnitrophota bacterium
GGAATTCTGGTAAGAGCAGATGTAAAAGAGATCGCTTCAGCCATAGAGTATCTTTTAAAAAATGAATCTATCCGAAAGATCATGGGAGATAAAGCACGTAGTTATATCATAGAGAGATGGGGCTGGCAGAGATCAGCTAAGGAATTAGAAGAGAATTTAAGCGGTTTATTAAAAAATAGACTATGATAAAGATTCCTTTAATTAAGCCAGATTTACCAAAATTAAACAGAATAGAGAAAGACTTTAGAAGAATTCTTGACTCTGGAAAAATTAGTAATTTTGGTAGGTATCTTTCAATTTTTGAAAAAGAGTTAAGTTCATATTTAGATACAGAGGTATCTTTAGTTTCTTCAGGAACCACTGGTTTAATCCTTGCCTTACAGGCAATTGGAGTTTCTCTGGGTAAAAAAGTTATTTTACCGAGTTTTACCTTTATGGCCACTGCCCAGGCTATACTTTATGCGGGAGGAGAACCAGTTTTCTGCGATATTGATGAAGATATGACTTTATCTCTTAGAGACTTAGAGTTTCTTCTTGAAAAACATTCTGATATCTTTGCAGTTTTAGGGGTACATACCTTTGGTCTTCCCTGTAAGGTAAAAGAGATAAATAAAATTGTAGAAGATTTTTCTAAAAGATATAACCGTCCAATACATATTATTTATGATTCAGCCCATGCTTTGGGAGCAGAATTTGAAGGTAAAAAGATAGGTTGTTTTGGTGATGCAGAGGTTTTCTCTTTATCGGTTACCAAACCTTTGGTAAGTGTAGAAGGAGGAGTGGTTTCTAGTAAAAATTCCAAACTTATTAAAAAAATCAATAATATGCGCAATTATGGAATTGGCAAAAATTACAATACTTATTATCCAGGATTAAACAGTAAGATGAGTGAATTCCATGCAATTATCGGTTTATATAATCTGAGGCGTTTTGGTTCTCTCTTAAGACAAAGACAGACCAAAGCAAGATACTATTTAGATAAGATTAAAAGACTTACCTCTTTTGAACCGCAGAAAGTTTATTCTGACAAGATAATCCATACCTATAAGGATTTTACTATTCTGATTCCCAAGAAATTAAAAAATAAAAGAACAAAGATTATGTATTTTTTACAGAATAAAGGCATTGAGACACGCACCTATTTTTATCCACCTTTACATCAGCAGAGATTTTTTAGAAAATTTAGCAACCGAAAATTACCTCTAACTGAAGACATATCCCAAAGAGTAATTACTATTCCTTTTTATGCCTCTATTAATCAGAAAGAGATGGACTATGTTGTAAAAAAATTAAAGGAAGCAGAAAGGAGATTTCTATGAATATATTAGTTACCGGTGGAGCAGGGTATTTAGGTTCGGTTCTATTGCCTAAGCTATTAAGAAGAAATCATAAAATACGTGTTTTGGATATAGGTTATTTTGGTTTGGGTCATATTAAGTTTTTACTTCCTCAGTTAGATTTTATCCGTGAGGATATCCGTAGGATCTATAAAGATAGTCGATTTAGAAAAGATATCGTTCAAGACTGTGATTGCATAATACATCTGGCAGCGATTTCTAATGATCCTTCCTGTGAGTTATCTCCTAAGTTAACTCAAGAAGTAAATATAAAAGCAACTGAGGCTTTAGCAGAGATCGCTAAAAGAAAAAATATAAAGTTTTTATTTTCTTCTTCCTGTTCTGTATATGGTAAAGTGGATGGGTTAGCTAAAGAATCAAGTCCTTTAAATCCTCTAACTCTATATGCAGTATCCAAGGTAAAATGCGAAGAGTTATTAAATAGTCTATCTAATGATAATTGGAGACCCGTAATCTTGCGGAATGGTACGTTATTTGGATATTCTTCCCGTATGCGTTTTGATCTGGTAGCAAATATCTTTAGCCTCTATAGCACTCTCTATAATGAGATTAAGGTATTTGGCAAAGGTGAGGAGTGGAGGCCATTTTTACATGTGAGTGATTGTGCCAAAGCCTTTATTTATTTTGCAGAGAAGAAAGAATTAAAATACAACTGTTATAATATTGCTTATAAGAATATGCAGATAAAGGAGCTGGCGGATATCTTTAAGGAGCTTAAGCCCTCTATAAATATAATTCATACAAAGGATATCAATATTGATAAGCGCGATTATCGTGTGAGTATAGAAAGGATGAATGAAGAAGGATTTTTACCGCAGATAGATATAAAGACAGGTGCAGAGGAGATGATGGAGGCAATTATTTCAGGGCTCATTCCTGATCCTGAATCTATCTATTATCGCAATGCCAAATGGTTAAAAGAACTTACCCATTTAGGGAAAAAAGATTATAAGGAAATATTAGATTTGATGGAAAATATTAAAAGAATACATTCAATTTAATGAAAGATATATTTGACTTTAAATTAATTTCTAAAAAGAATCTTACTTTAAAGTTTATTTTGCTTTTTTTATTATCTGCGGTAGCGCTTAGCTGTTCTGTTTCGTTTATAGTTACCCCTTTTAATCCTGAAGAATGTTGCTGTGATCATCTTTTTTATCGTTCTATGGCTTTTAATCTTTTTAAGGTAGAACGACCAGAGTATAATGTTATCCCCAAAGAGAATCCTTTAAAAGACTTATATAAAACTGAATATTTTTCCAGATATTTTGATTTTAGAAATGCCCTGAACCGACAACCCCCTTATGTTTATAGGATTCTTTCACCGTTTATTGCCAGAGCTATTGGTTGGTTATTTTTTGGTGATGATATTTCTACTGGTTTCTATACTTTAACTTTTATTTCTATAATCTTTACTATTTTTTTTATTGGTATAACCCTTTATCTTCTTAACGATAGTATCTTGCTTTCTTTTTTGGGTCAGATCTTTTGTTTGTTATTATGGATATTTAGATTTTTACTTTATGACTATATGTTAACTGATCCTTTAAATGTTTTATTTATCTCTTTAACTTTGTTTTTTATGTTGAAAGACAAAAAACCCTTAATATATTTAATTTTTCTTTTAGGTCTATTTAATAAAGAAGTTTTTGGATTTATAATTATTTCTTATCTTTTATTTAGATTTCTTCAGAAAGAATTGAAAATATCTGAGATTTTTATAATTAGTTTTATTATTATAGTATATTTACTATTTCGTACCTTTATGCCTGTTCCTGTAAATAAATTTACCTTTAAAAATATCTTTTGGGGTATGAATTTTTATCGTATAGTTTCTATTTATCTTAACTCTTTTGGTATTCTTTTCTTTTTTACTTTAACAAGGATGTGGTTTTCTTCCTTTACTATAAGTTTACTACCTTTGGGTTTAGGGGGTATTTTTACTACAATATTTGCTTCTGACCATCAACGCATTATTGAATATACAAATTTCAATTTAGTTATATTTTCTGTTTTAGGGATAAAATTAAAAAATAAAAATCTTTACAATTTAATTCCTATTTTAATTTTTCTTATTTTTAAAATCATAAAAAAATACCTTGTTATGAAAAACTTTGTTATTTTTTATGCTCAATTTATTATATTCATTATTATAGAATCATTTCTCTTACATTATTATTTTAAAGTAAAAAATAAAAAATTTATCTCTTTAAAAAAGGAGTTAACTTGATTCAATTATTTATAATTGGCGCAGGAAGACATGCAGTTGAGGTTTATTCTTATATTCGTGATTTAAAGGGTGAAGGTAGAAGAATAAAAGTGATAGGATTAATCGATGAAAATAAACCAGCTGACAGTTGGGAAGATACAGAGATCTTAGGAGATTTCTCTGTATTAAAGGCTATTTTAAACAAATATAAAAATACAAAATTTTATTATATCACTGCAGTAGGGGATAATAACTTACGGCAGAAATTTGTAGAAAAGATAAATTCTTTTAAGTTTAAGAACCTTTTACCTTTTACATTGATTCATCCTTCTGTTTTGATAGGAAGAAATGTTAAAATAGGTGAGGGAAGTCTTGTTGCCCCAGGTTGCATTTTAACCACCTATATAAAAATTGGCCGGCACTGTATTATAAATGTAAAAAGCTCAATCTCTCATGATTGTAATATTGCTGATTTTGTAAATATAAATCCTGGTGTAGTTATATGTGGGAATGTAAATATTTCAAAAGGTGCTTTTATTGGAGCAGGTGCAACTGTAATCGATAAGATAAAAATTGGAGCATGGTCTATAGTAGGAGCAGGTTCTGTAATAATAAAGGATGTTTCCAGTAATATTACTGTAGCAGGGGTTCCTGCTGAAAGGATTCATTATAAGAATAAATGATATGAATGACATATTAGTAAGTTTTGTAGTCCCCTCTTATAACTACGGAAGATACTTAAAAGATTGTTTAGAAAGCATCCTTAATCAAGAAGGAAATTATAAATTTGAAATTATCGTTATTGATGATGGCTCAACTGATAATACCCAGCAAGTTCTAAGTAATTACTCGGATAAACGATTGCGTATCATTAGACATCCTAAAAACTTAGGTCACATTGCTACTATAAATGAAGGACTTTTAGGAACAAAGGGAGAATTTATTGCTCGTATCGATCCAGATGACCGTTATCGACCTTATTTTCTATTAACCGTCTTAGAAAAATTTTTTCAATTTCCTGATGTGGGTCTAGTTTACGGAGATGCCTGCCTTATTAATGAAGATGGAAAAATTACAGTTGAATCCTGTGATTATATTCATAAAGGAAAAGATTTTAAAGGAAATGAATTTATTAAATTATTGAAGGATAACTTTATCTGTTCTCCTGCTGTAATTGCCCGTAGAGAAGCTTGGCTTAAAACACTACCTGTACCTAAAAATTTAGCCTTTCATGACTGGTACTTTACCCTGATGATGGCAAGAAGATACGATTTTTATTATGTAAATAAAGTGATTGCTGAATACCGTGTACATCCAGATAATCTCCATACTAAAATCTTAAGAGAAAAAAAAGAAGAGCCATCTATTTTTTGGTTGCTCGATTATATATTTGAAAACAAAGAAACCAACCTCCTTTTAGAAAAACAGAAACAAAAACAAAAAAGATATATTTATGCAGATCATTATTTTAAATTGGCTTGCAGATATTTCGGAGAGGATATGTTAAAAGATTGCCAGCGTTGTTGTCTAAAAGCGATTAGATATAATTTATTATATCTATTTAATTTTAAACTTATAAGATATCTTATAGGAAGCATATTGGGCAAGAATTTATATGGAAAAATAAAATTACTCTTTAAAAAA
>JAMWCN010000085.1 GCA_023819505.1 Candidatus Omnitrophota bacterium
GACCAAAACTTGTACGGTATTTAAGTCTACCTATAAGTTTTACCAATTCTGGATGAAGTCCAGTGATTCCTATCTCTAAAAGTGTGCGCTCTGCCTCCTCTTTAATCTTCTCCTCCATCTCCTTAGCAGTCTTCTCTACTATCTCCTCAATTCTACCAGGATGTATCCTTCCATCAGCAATTAATCTTTCTAAGGCAATCCTGGCAATCTCTCTTCTTACAGGATCAAAAGCAGATATCGTTACTGCCTCAGGTGTATCATCGATAATTATATCTACACCTGTAGCCATCTCTAAAGCTCTGATATTTCTCCCCTCTCTTCCGATAACTCTTCCTTTCATCTCCTCGTTGGGAAGATTAACTACACTTATCGTTGTCTCCATCGTATGTTCAGCAGCGCATCTCTGAATAGCTAAACTTAAAATCTCCTTTGCTTTTCTATCTGCCTGTTCTAATATCTCCTCCTCCATCTTCTTAATAAGTTGGGCTTTCTCCATAGTGAGTTCTTCATTTATGCGTGCTAAAAGTATCTTCTTTGCCTCCTCAGGAGAAAGGGAAGAAATTTTTTGAAGCCTTTCTTTCTCCTCGCTAATGAGTTGAGTAAGTTGGGCTTCTTTTAATTTAAAAGTCTCTTCCTGTCTAGTAAAGTTATCTATCCTTGTCTGTATCTCTTTTTCTTTTTTCTCTAAAATTTCCAGACGCCTCTCCAGGTTTTCCTCTTTTATATTTAGCCTTTTTTCTAAATCCGCTAATTCCTGACGTCTATCTTTTGTCTGTTGTTCAAATTCCTGATGCAGACGCAAAAGCTCTTCCTTTGCCTCCAGCTCCACTTCTCTGCGTCTGTTCTCTGCTTCTTTCTTTGCTTGTTCTATTATCAATTTTGCTTGGGTTTCTGCATCCTTTATCTTTTTCTCTGCAACATAACGCCTTAAAAAATAACCTAAATACAGAAAACAACCACTGATAACAATGAAGAAAACTACACTTAACATTTTTATCGACCTCCTTAAAAATTATAAAAATAATTTTTAAGCAAAGAGGACTCTATCTACACTAACATCTGAGGTTGAGACAGGAAGGTGATTAAAGATTTGAAAATCAAAGGCAAGACCAACCGATACTGTTTTAGAAGAGATTTTTTTTAAAAACCTATCGTAATAACCCTTTCCTCTACCTAAACGATTCCCTTTTTTATCAAAAGCCAAACCCGGAACTATTACTAGATCTAGAGCCTTTATAGGTAAAGGTATTTTTCTCAAAGGCTCTTTTATCCCGTAAGGTCCTATTTTAAAGATTGTATTCCTTTCTATCTTACAGGGAATGATTCTTCTCCTTTTCTGGTCACAAACTGGGACAGAAACTATCTTGCCTTTATTTAAACTTTCTTTAATCATCTCCTCTGTCTCAACCTCACCATCGTAAGCCATATAAAACATTATCCTCTTTGCTTCTCTAAAGATTTTTAACCTAAAAAGTTTTTTCTTTATTAACAGACTTTTCTTTTGACGCTTTTTAGCGGTTTGCTTTCTTAAAGTAAATAAAATTTTACTGCGTAAGATTTTTTTTGTCAACATCTTTAAGAGCTTTCCTTTTGTAGTAATCCTCAATAGCTGCCTTTAAAGCCTGCTCTGCTAAAACAGAACAATGCATCTTTACAGGGGGTAATCCTCCCAATGCTTCTGCCACAGTTCTGTTAGAGATCTCCAAAGCCTCCTCAATAGTCTTTCCTTTAATTAACTCTGTAACCATAGAACTGGTAGCGATAGCTGCTCCGCAACCAAAAGTTTTAAATTTTGCATCTACAATCACACCGTTTTCTATCTTAATATACAACCTTAAGACATCTCCGCATACAGGATTTCCTACATTACCTATCCCTGAAGGGTCAGGGATTTCTCCTACATTACGGGGATTGAGAAAATGCTCCATTACTTTTTCTGAATAGGATTCTTTCTGCATCTATTTTTTCTCCAAACTAATTTTTCGAGGATGGATTGTTTTTTTGAAATCTCTTGGTGGATTTATCTTTCCAAAATTAGCTATCCTTTCTCTTTTTTCCATCTCTCTATAAATTAAAACCCAAGCGCAATCTTTTTCTTTATCTACCTCACATTTTCCTTTATCCATACCTCCGCAGGGACCATTTAAGATACCTTTAGAACATAAAGTTATAGGGCAGAGCCCTTCTGTTAAATCCAAAAGGCAATCTCCACATAAAGAGCATTTTTCTAAAAAATCCCCCTTTGAATCCATCACTCCTATAAATGAACTGTTACATGCAGGGATAACTTTCTGTCCAAAACGATTATTATCTTTTACAGATTGAACACCCAAACCACAGGCTAAAACTAAAACTGCCTCTGTATCCTTTAAAGCATTTATACTCTTAGCTAACTCCTGCTTTAATTGAGAAGCAATACAGGGAGCTTTAGGTATAACATAACCTAAAATATCTTTTCCCAATTTAATTAATGTATCTTTTAATTCCAAAACTTCTTTCTCCCCACCTGTTTTACAGGTAGTAGAACATTCTCCGCAACCAACTAAAAAGATCTTCTGATAATCCTTTAATGCTTCAATTATTTCCTGTATTGGCTTTTTCTCTGTAATAATCATCTTTTTAAATAAAAAAACCCCGCGCTTGCCGTCGGATAAGGATAGGTTGAACCCTTATCTCTAAGTGGGTGCTCTCTCAAATCATCCACGGATGATTTGAAGTTAAGCTCCCTTAAAAGTGGTGTTGGCTCACCAATCTTAAATTCTCCGACGTGCAGCGCAGGGAAATATTTAAGGGTAATTTTATTATAACACATTTTAAAATAAAAATCAAATTTTATCTTATCTGTGCAGAAAATTCTTTCTTCAAAAGTTCACAGAGTTGATTGTGATAAAGATTTACTTCTTCATCAGTTAAGGTGCGATCCCGACTTAAATAAAAGCAACCCAAAGTTAGCCCTTTAAAACCTGAAGGTATTTTTTCTCCCCTATAAAAATCTACTATCCAAAAATCTTCCAAAAGGGAAGGTTTCTTCTCTTGGATTATCTTTAAAATTTCTTTTATGGGAATATCTTCTCTTATCGCTATGCTTATATCTCTGCGTACTGCGGGATATAAAGGTAGAGGTCTGTATCTTTTTTTAAAATCAACAAAATTTATGAATCTTTCTAAATTTAACTCTGCTAAAAATACCGCTTTGTTTTTTATACCAAACCTATCACAGACCTCCAAAGACGCCTCTCCTAAATAACCGATGGTTTCTCTACCTATCTCTAAAGCTATACCTTTAGCTTTAATAAAAAATGGATAATCCTTTTGGACAAAATCAAATTCTTTTATACCCAATCTTTTACAGATAAGTTCTAAAATACCCTTTAGATGAAAAATACTAAATTCCTGTTGAATCCTACCTGTTTCTGCCAAAGAAATCCTTTCACCACAAATACCTATTCCTAAGGAAAGCTCTTCTTTTTCCTTAAATATCTTACCCACTTCGAATATACAGATTTCTTCTTTTATCGGTATGTTTTTAGAGATATTATTTAAAATTCCAACTAATAGTGTTGGTCTTAAGAATTGGTATAAATTTGATAAAGGATTAACTATTTTTATAAGGGAAGTTGATTTTAAATTTAAAGAAACTAAATCTTGAAAACTGATAAGACTATAATTTATTACTTCGTAGCCACCTTGACTGATTAAAATATTTTTTATTTCAGAGATAATTTTCTGTTTAATATTTAACTCTGGCTGGGATCTTATAAAAGGAAGCGTCTGCGGTATTTTATCGTAGCCTTCTAATCTAGCGATTTCCTCAATGAGATCTACTTCCTCCTTTATATCTCTTCTGAAAGAAGGAATAAATACTTTTATTTTATTTTTTGATACCCTTTCTATCTTAAAGGATAATTTCTTAAGGATATTTTCTATCTTTTTATCTTTTAAATTGGTTCCCAATAATCTATTTACCTTGGAAAATTCAAAAGTTACTATTTTTTTTCTTTTTTCAATAGAACCTGCTGTCTCTTCTCCAGTTAAATTTCCTTTCGCTATCTTATCTATAAGATAGACTGCCCAATCTGAAGCAAGTTTTACATTCTCTATATCTATATCCCTTTCAAAACGATAGGAGGATTCTGTAGATATACCTAAACTCTGACGAGCTCTACGCACAACTAAAGGATCAAATTTTGCCGATTCTAAAAGTATACTTTTGGTTTTTTCCGTAACCTCGCTATCCTTTCCTCCCATAATCCCTGCAATAGCTATTGGTTTTTCTCTATCTGCAATCACAAGGATTTTAGAGTTGAGATTTTTTTCTTTGCCATCGATAGTAATTATTTTTTCTTTCTCTTCTGCCCGGCGGATAAATATTGTCTTACCTTCTATCTTATCTAAATCAAAGGCATGTAAGGGCTGACCAAAACTAAACAGAATATAATTAGTGATATCTACTATATTGTTGATACTACGGCAGCCAACCAATTCTAATCTCTTTTTGAGCCATAGAGGAGAAGGCTTTACTTTTATTCCCCTGATGATGCGAGCAGTATAGAGGGGGCAATCTTTTATATTTTGAATCTTTATCTTTAAAAAGGGTAATTTTTTAATTTTATATTTTGGATTTTTAATTTTTAATTTTGAATTTGTAATTACAGATACCTCTCTTGCTATACCAATTATACCTAAAAGGTCTGGCCGGTTAGAAGTGACTTCTACTTCAAAGACCCAATCGTTATCTCTTTTCTCTAAAGAGACTACCTCCAATCCTGTTAAGGTAAGTTTAGAGGCTAAATCTTTAGCAGATAATTTAATCCCTACAAAATCTTTTAGCCAATTATAGGTAAATTTCATCTTTGAAGTCTTTTTTCTAACTCTGCTATCTTTAACTTTAAAATTTCATTCTCTTCTTTTAACTGCCGGATTGCCTCTATTACCAATGCCTCAAATCCTCTATAGGTAACTGCCTTATAGCCATTAACAGTACTTATCCATTCAGGAAATACCTTTTCTACATCATCTGCAAGTAAACCCATCTGTCTTCCTTTAAGATTTCCATGTTTTTGGGGCTCTTTCCATTCAAAGGTTATTCCATGTAGTTTTAATAATTTTTCCAATGCATCTTTAAGAGGTTGGATATTCTTCTTTAATCTTGCATCACAAAGAACAGACCAAGGTCCTCCAGTGGGTTTATAAGCATTTTTTGTTACC
>JAMWCN010000086.1 GCA_023819505.1 Candidatus Omnitrophota bacterium
GCCCCAAGACCAAAGGAAGAATTGCTCTCCCATTTAATCCAATAAATTTAAAAATTCTATCCGATAATACCGTCAGCCGGGGTAAGTATCCGGAATCCTCCAGAACTCCGAAGAATATAAAAAAAGCGGTAACAATGGGGAAAATAATGGCAAAAGCATAAGTCAATGCCATGGTGATTATGCCGTATTCGCCTACAAAAAGTTCTTGGAAAAAAGGAAAGGGAATATATCTGTGCACAAAATTTGTGAATAATGGATTAATATACCTTCCAAAGACAGTATCTTGGAAGAAATCAACCAATTTCCCGGCAGAAAATTCTCCCACAAATAAATACATCAGCCATAAGATAAAAATCAGGATGGGAACTCCACTTAAAGGCTGGGAGGTAAATTTCCCCAGAAGCTCGGCAAAATCCTTCCTGAGGACTTCCTTTATCTCCAGAACATCTCCTAAGAGGTCATCAATTATCTCTCTCCTTCTCTCCAAAAGAATTATCGGCTCA
Organism: Candidatus Omnitrophota bacterium; assembly: GCA_023819505.1. Taxonomy (GTDB): domain Bacteria; phylum Omnitrophota; class Gorgyraeia; order Gygaellales; family JAMWCP01; genus JAMWCN01. Next base: position 504 of record JAMWCN010000086.1, read on the forward strand.
TCTTCTGAGGAATTTATCTTTAGAGAGGGAACCCTTGCTTTCAATACCGACTCCCTTAAACGCGGGATTCCCTCCTTAGTAATGGCCACTGTCTCCACTACCTCTATGCCTAATTTTTCTGCCAATTTTTTTGTGTTTATTCTTATTCCGCGCTCCTTTGCTTCGTCACTCATATTTAGATTCAAAACAAGGGGAAGCTTAAGTTCTGCCAATTCTAAGGTCAAAAGAAGGGAGCGTTTTAAGTTCTTACTGTCGGCAACCTGAATTATGCAAAAAATATCTCCAGAGGATAATATATCTCGTGTTACACGCTCATCCTCAGAATGCACAACCAGACTATTTATCCCCGGAGTATCAATTACTTGAAACTTCTTATTGCCAAATTTCCCGATACCGCGAGCAATTTCTACGGTTGTTCCCGGATAGTTGGAAACCGTTACATATTTCCCGGTCAGGGAACTGAAGATAACACTTTTACCCACATTGGGATTACCTACAAGCACTACTTTCATCGCGCTTCTTTTAACCTTTTTCTACTATTACTCTGTAAAAACCATCAAGTTTTTCTATCTTTATTATCCTATGGCTATCAGCTTCTAAACTCTTGGGAACATTATTTATGGGTTCTCCCTCATCAAGTAGGATTTCTAAGATATCACCCTTCTTTAAATTTTCCAAAAATAACTTTGCCTTTACATAATTTATGGGACAGGGAGTTCCTTTTAAGTCTAATTTATATTGGTTTATGTTATCTGAAGGTGTTTTTTCTTTCTTTAATTTGGGAAAATTAAAGGAAGAGTCCATATTCTGGTATAACTTACGCACATCACTTAAAAAATCCTGTGCAAGAATAAACTTTCTTTCTCTCTCTTTGAAATCCAGTCCTTCTTTAATTAAATTAAATTCAGCTTTTAATCTAAGATATTTAGCATCCACTAGTTCCTCTTTAACAAACTTTTCTACAAACCCATCTAAGGCTTCATCTTCAGTTCTCACATCTATTCCCCTTACTACCAACAAAGCCCGCGCGGTTAAGAATATTGCCTTTTTTATATTCTGAACAGAATAATCTTTCTTTACCGCTTCTTTAAGATTTATCTCTGCTTCTGTTAAATCCGCCTCAATCATCTCTAATACCCCTGCTCCGCATTCACCTGCTCCTAAACCCGCTAAAGAAAATTCCTCATTCCTTCCCCAGTCAATATAGAAATCTTTATTTTCATTGTATTCGGGGATATAGTTATACTTTTCGGCTACATTTTTGGCGATAACCCGACCTTCTTTCTCTATAAACTTATGGATATCTGTATTCCCATCTATCAAGCTTTCTAATTGCTCCAAAAAATCTTTTAAAAATAAAGGCGCATTTTTTGCCGGAATTAAAATTCCTGTATCAAAAGCAAGTTCAGTATCCTCAAAAGCAATCCTTCCACCCAAAAAGAGCTTATAAAAAGGAACTGGTCTTCCTTTAATCTTCCTTACCGCACCACAGAAAGAAACCAAACCCACAGGATGTTGCCCGCAGGCATTGGGACAGCCATTTATCTTTATCTTTATCTTATTAAATACCTTTTTATTTAAAAAATTATTTTTTATCACCCCCTCTAACTCTTTTGCTAAAGCTGGAGAATTACAGAGACCCAAATTACAGGTAGTTGAACCTTTGCAGGCAACAATATCTAAGAGTGTATCAGGATACAAAAAATCTAAAAGAGTGTCTTTTAATTTTAAATATAAATTGTATATCTGGTCTGCATCAACATTTACGATGTATAAATTTTGCTCACGGGTTGTCCTAAGCTCAACAAATGAAAACCCTTCCACTATTCCTACCAATTTTTTAGCAATGCCGGCTTTTAAATCACCTCTGGGAATACGTAGTTTCACCACAAAAAACCCCTCTTGTTTCTGAGGTTGGCAGTTATACCTTAAAAATTCCTTAAATTCTTTATCATTATTCTCTTTTAAAGTTATGGTTTTAGACAAAGGGTAATTAAATTCTATCTTTCTTAAAGAAATATATTCATTTTCTCTTAATTCTTTTAACTCTTTTTGATAATATTCTTTAAATTTCTCAAATCCTAAATTTTGAATAAGAAACCTTAAGCGGTTGTAATGCTTATTTTTTCTATCTCCATATTTATAAAAAACATTGCGGATAGCGGTTATAACATAACCTAAGTCTTTACGTTCAATAAACTCTTCTAATAATTTTGCTATACAAGAGACTGCTCCCATACCTCCACCCACAAATACTTTATATCCTAAAGTAGAGTTCTTTTCTGTTGCCAAAAATCCAACATCATTTACTAAACAACCGGCGCAGTCTCTTAAACAGCCTGAAAAGGCAATTTTAAATTTACGCGGAAGATTGTAAGAAGTATCATCAGCAATAAGATATTCAGTTAAAGAAATGACATCTTCTCTTACATCAAAAATCTCATCTTTACAAACTCCTGCCAAGGGACAAGAGGTTATATTTCTTACCGTATTTCCTCCTCCTCCACGGGAAGAAAGCTCATAGTCTTTTAAAAAATTATGCACCTTAATAATATCTTCTATCTTTATATTATGAATCTGGATATCCTGACGTGTGGTGATATGTAAAATCCCATCACCATATAAAATAGAAGCATCGGCTAAAGCTTGAAGTTGGGCAGGAGACACAACTCCCGCCGGAAGTCTTACCCTACACATAAAAACTTTACCACCCCGATGAGAGTAATTTCCCCAAGGGACCCTTATGCCAGAAAACCTTGCCCAAGAGGATCTACCTTCTAAAAAATCTCTTATCGCTGTCTCATATACAGGTAGATCTTGTTTTATTTTATTTGGTAACTTAAACATCTTTATCTAACTTTATACCTTCCAAAATTAAAAAACTATGCCTCAAAATACTGCTGCATAGAAAAGTATCTTTCTCCTGTATCCGGAAAAACTACAACTAAAGTTTTTGTCTTGCCTAAATCTTTAGCTACTTTTAATGCGGCGAAGCAAGCAGCTCCTGCAGATATTCCCACAAAAAGACCTTCTTCAGAAGCCAGTCTTTTTGAAGTCCTAAAAGCATCATCATCGGATACAGTAATAATTTGATCAATGATTTTAGTATTTAGTACCTCAGGGATAAATCCTGCCCCGATTCCCTGAATCTTATGAGGACCAGGTTCTCTTCCAGATAATACTGCACTTGCTTCTGGTTCAACTGCCACTATCTTAGTCTTTGGATTCCTTTCTTTTAAAATCTCACCCACACCAGTAATCGTTCCACCTGTTCCAACACCAGCAACAAAGGCATCGATTTTCCCATCAGTAACCCTTAGTATCTCCTGAGCAGTAGTCTTTCTGTGTATCTGGGGATTGGCAGGATTTTTAAACTGCTGAGGCATAAAACTGTTAGGAATTTTTTTAAGGAGTTGTTCTGCTTTCTTTATTGCTCCCTGCATACCTTCGATCCCAGGAGTCAAAACTACCTCTGCGCCGTAAGATTTCAAAATATAAATTCTTTCCAAACTCATCGTCTCTGGCATTGTGAGGATGCATTTGTATCCTTTTACGGCACAAACCATGGCTAATCCAATACCTGTATTTCCTGATGTTGGCTCAATGATTGTAGCTCCTTTCTTTAAAAGACCTTTTTTTTCTGCATCCTCAATCATAGATAAACAGATCCTATCCTTCACACTTCCACCAGGATTAAAATTTTCCAATTTAGCTAAAATCTCAGCTGAATCTGAATCAACAATCTTGTTTAGCCTTACCATTGGAGTTTGACAAATTAATTCTAAGACATTCTTGGCTATCTTATCTGAGAAAGGCAAACCTCCTCCCATATAATAGACGAATTCAACTCTGTCTTTATCTCTAAGATAAACATCTTTAAATTTTTCTCGCTTAATAATCTGATCATTAACTTCTACTGTCACAACTTCGGGTCTGATATTTTTGATTTCTAAAAGTTTAGAGATATTCATTCCTTCTTGTATCTCTTCTTTCTTACCATTTAAAAAGATTATCATTCTTACCTCCTTTAAGTTTACATTTCAAACACGGCTTATTTTGTCAACTTAACTAAATTCCTAAATGTTTTTTCCATTGCCTTCAAAGTTTTTTCTAAATCTTGGTCTGTATGTGCTGTAGATAAAAAATTTGCCTCAAATCCAGAAGGAGAAAAGTAAATACCCTCTTTTAATAAACCGTGATAGAACCTTTTAAATAGATCTGTATCTTGGGTTCTAACTGTATTATAATCTATAATCTCTCTGTTTGCAAAAAACAAGCTAAACATAGAGCCAATAAAATTTATTTTGAGTTTAATTTCAAATTTTTCTGCTATTTTTCTAATATTCTCACAAAGATATTTAGTTAGTTCTTCTAATCTCTTATAGGGATTCCCTTCGAATAATATCTTCAATGTCTGAAAACCCGCACTTACAGTTAAAGGATTGCCAGAAAAAGTGCCAGCTTGATAGACATCGCCTTGGGGAGCCAAAAACTGCATAATCTCTTCTCTTCCTCCAAAAGCACCACAAGGAAGCCCTCCACCAATTATCTTTCCTAAACAAGTCAAATCTGCCTTTACTTTAAAATACTCCTGAGAACTCCCATAAGTTAATCTGAAACCTGTGATCACTTCATCAAAGATTAAGATGATATTATATTTATCAGCAATCTCTCTTAATCCTTGCAAAAAAC
>JAMWCN010000087.1 GCA_023819505.1 Candidatus Omnitrophota bacterium
CGCGCAGCTCAGATAGCTTCTCATCAAAAATATAGTGCCTGTATTGCTTCCCTTTTGGCAGCTAAAGAGTATAAATTGAAAGTAATCGCCCGCAATATCGAAGATTCTAGTTATAATGTTACGCGTTTTTTAGTCATCGGTAAAACAGAAGTAGACCGTACAGGAAAAGATCGTACCTCTATCCTTTTCTCCATAAAAGATAGAGTAGGAGCTCTGCATGATATGCTTGCTCCTTTTAAAAAGTATGGGATAAACCTTACCAAAATCGAATCACGACCTTCTAAGAAAAAAGCCTGGGATTATTACTTCTTTGTAGATTTAGAAGGTCATTATAAAGATCCACAGGTAAAGAGGGCGCTAGATGAACTTAAGTCAAAAGCTACTTATTTAAAGATACTTGGGTCTTATCCTGTAGGTGATTAATATGGGTTTGGTAAGGAAGAATATCTTAAGTTTGGTTCCTTACAAAGCAGGTAAGCCTATCGAAGAGGTAGAAAGGGAGCTTCGACTAAAAAATGTGATAAAACTCGCCTCTAACGAGAATCCTTTAGGACCTTCTCCTAAGGCAGTGGAATCGATAAAAAATAATCTCTTCAAGATAAACCGTTATCCTGATGCGGGTGGTTTTTATTTAAAAAGAAAAATTGCTGAATTCTATAAATTAAATCCATCTAATATTGTTTTAGGAAATGGTTCCGATGAACTTATCGATATAATTATTAAGACATTTGTAGAAGAAGATGAGAATATCATTACTGCTGAGATTACTTTTTTAGAATATTCTATCATTGCTAAAGCTATAGGGAGAAAAATATATCTAGTTCCTTTAAAGAATTTTAGATACGATTTGAAGGAAATGATGAGGAGGATAAATAAAAAGACAAAACTTATATTTATCGCTAATCCTAATAACCCCACAGGAACTTATGTGGATAGGGTAGAATTTGAGAATTTTATAAATGGGCTATCTGATTCCGTTATTGTAGTCTTAGATGAGGCATACGATACATTTATCGATGTGGATGATTTTCCTAAAGGGATAAATTATATAAATAAAAAGAATGTTATCGTCTTAAAGACTTTCTCTAAAGCTTACGGTTTAGCAGGTTTGAGATTAGGTTTTGCAATTGCTAATAAAAAATTTAGCCAATATATGGAGAGGGTGCGCCAGCCTTTTAATGTTAATTACTTTGCTCAGATAGCTGGTATAGCTGCCTTGGAGGATAAAGGATTCTTGGAGAAGACTAGAACCACTATTTTAGAAGGAAAATACTATCTCTATAATGCGTTGGAGAAGTTAGGGCTAAATTATATTCCTTCGGTAGCTAATTTTATCCTTATAGATGTAAAAATGGATGGTGAGAAATTATTTAAAGAGATGCTTAGATATGGAGTGATCGTGCGGGATCTAAAGCAGTACGGTTTGAATAATTTTATTAGAGTAACTATTGGTAAAAAGGAAGAAAATGAAAAATTTATTAAGGTGTTAAGGAAGCTAATTTAAAAAGGAGGCTGATTTTATGATTATTGTATTAAGGCCGGATGTTACTGAAGATCAGATAAACCATATCATTGAGAGAGTAAAAAAATTAGGACTTAAACCACATATCTCTAAAGGGGTTCAGCGCACAATTATTGGAGTGATTGGACCGGAGGATCTGTTAAGGATAACTCCTCTGGAGGTTTTTCCTGGGGTAGAAAAAGTAATGCCAGTTTTAGCTCCTTATAAACTTGTCTCAAGGGAATTTAAGTCTGAAGATTCGGTAATCGATTTGGGAAAGGGTATAAAGATTGGAGCCAAAAAAATTGTGGTTATGGCAGGCCCCTGTGCAATAGAAAGTTATCCTATGCTTTATGGGATCGCTCAAAAAGTAAAAGAAGCAGGAGCGGTGGTATTAAGGGGAGGAGCTTTTAAACCTAGAACTTCTCCTTATAGTTTTCAGGGTTTAGGTGAGGAAGGGTTAAAATATTTAAAAGATATTGCTGAAAAACTTAATCTAATCACTGTTACTGAAGTGATGGATCCCAGAGATGTTGAACTCGTTGCCCAATATGCAGATATACTTCAGATCGGTGCCAGAAACATGCAGAATTTTAATCTCTTAAAAGAGGTAGGAGCAACCCGCAAACCTATACTCCTGAAAAGAGGGATGTCTTCAACGATAAAAGAATGGCTTATGTCTGCAGAATACATTTTATCGGAAGGTAATTTTAATGTAATTTTGTGTGAAAGGGGAATCCGCACATTTGAAGATTTTACCCGCAATACTTTAGATATAAGTTCTATTCCTATAGTAGAACAACTTTCCCATCTTCCGGTAATCGTTGATCCTAGCCATGCTGCTGGTAAATGGGGATTAGTTGCTCCTCTTTCTAAAGCAGCTTTAGCTGCGGGTGCGGATGGTTTGATCGTGGAGGTGCATTCTAATCCTGAAGAGGCACTTTCTGATGGGAATCAATCTTTACTTCCTGAAAGATTTGAAGAGTTGATGCAACAGTTAAGAGAGCTTTCCAAAGCTTTAGGAAGGGAGCTTTAATGAGGTTATTTAAAAGGATATTGATTGTGGGGGTAGGTTTAATTGGAGGTTCTTTAGGTTTGGGGATAAAGAAATATAAGTTAGCCAAAGAGGTATGGGGAATAAGTAGAAAATATACTACCTTAAAGGAAGCTTTAAAATTAAGGGCGATCGATAGAGGTTTTAAGGTTTTAAGTTTAATTAAAGATGATATAGATTTAGTAATTTTGGCTACCCCTGTTCGAACAATAGAAAAACTTTCTCCCCTTATAAAGAAATATATCCCCCAAGATTGTATTGTAATGGATGTGGGAAGTACAAAGAAAGAAGTTGTAGATTGTTTAGATAGAATTTTTACAAATTATATAGGAGCTCATCCTTTAGCGGGTCTAGAAAAATCAGGTGTAAGGTATGCTCAAGCTGACCTTTTTAAAGGTTCAATATGTATTCTTACTCCTACTTCTAAAACCTCCAGATCTGTTTTAAATAGGATAAAAGAATTCTGGAAAAATTTAAATGCAGAAGTTATTTTAATGAGTCCTTCCTTACATGATAGGATTCTTTCTTTTACAAGCCATCTTCCACATCTAATCTCTTTTTGCTTGCTAAATTCTATACCCAAAAGTTACTTAAAAATTTCCGGTCCAGGTCTTAAAGATACTTTAAGAATTGCTTTCTCATCTGCTGAGATTTGGGAGCAGATATTTACCAGTAACAGTAAAAATTTAATTTCAGCCCTTAAAGTATTTAAAGATAACCTCTCATATTTAGAGAAAGCTTTGATAGATAAGGATAAAAAAATAATTCTAAAATTTTTGAAGAAAGCAAATAAGAAGAGATTTCTATGATCATCGCTATCGATGGACCAGCAGGTGCAGGTAAAAGCACAGTAGCTAAGATTTTAGCAAAGAGATTAGGTTTTCTCTATGTGGATACAGGTTCAATGTATCGGGCAATAACTCTAAAAGCTTTAGAAAAGAATATAAATATCAATGATAAAAAGGCATTAGTTGCTCTGGCAAAAAATAGCCAGATCGAATTGAAAAATACCCCTGCAGGTAAACTTAAAGTATACTTGGATGGCAAAGATGTCACTTCTTCCATAAGAGTTTCCCTTATAACTAAATTTGTTTCTGAAGTAGCCAGATTAAAAGAGATCAGAAAAATTATGGTAAGACTTCAGAGGAATTTAGCAAAAGATAAAGATGCAGTATTGGAGGGAAGAGATATCGGAACGGTTGTTTTTCCTAAAGCAGATTTTAAGTTTTATCTTGACGCTTCCTTTAAAGAACGTGTAAGGAGGCGTTTTAAGGAATTAAAATGTATGGGACAGAAAATAACTTTAAAAGAAATAGAAAAAGATATACGCAGGCGCGACTATATAGATTCTAATCGCTCCTATGCACCTTTAAAGAAGGCAAAGGATGCATTCTATTTAGATACCACTAAATTAAGTATAGAAGAGGTGGTGGAGGAATTATTAAAGAAGATTAGCTCTCGTTATGGAAAAAGAACTTATCCGTAATTTCTGTATCATCGCACATATCGATCACGGAAAATCTACCCTTGCGGATAGAATTTTAGAGAAAACCGGAGCAGTAGATAAGAAGCATTTTCGCGATCAGATCCTTGATGATATGGATTTAGAGAGGGAGCGTGGGATAACTATCAAAGCCTCCACAGTAAGGCTCTCCTACCATGCCTTAGATGGTAAGGAATACATCCTTAATTTAGTAGATACACCTGGACATGTAGATTTCACTTATGAGGTATCTAAAAGTCTATCTGCCTGTGAAGGAGCTATCCTGGTAGTAGATGCAGTTCAAGGTATAGAGGCACAGACAGTAGCTAATTTCTATTTAGCTAAAGATAACAGATTAACTATTATCCCTGTGATAAATAAAATTGATTTATCCAATGCAGATATCAAGCGTGTTAAATCCCAACTTATTCAAGTATTAGGTTTTAAAGAAGAAGAGATCCTTTTAGTTTCTGCTAAGGAAGGAAAGGGCATAGATTTGCTATTAGAAAGGATTATAGAAAGAATACCACCTCCTAAAGGAGAAAGAGAAAAAAATTTATCTGCTTTAGTCTTTGATTCTTACTTCGATCCATTTAAAGGAGTGGTAGTTTTTGTAAGGATAATAGAAGGGGTTCTTTTCCCTCACGCAGAGATAAAATTTATGCAGACTAAAAAGATCTCCCGTATTGAAGAGGTAGGAGTATTCAAAGACCTTAAATATACAAAATTTGATTCCTTAGGACCAGGTGAAATTGGTTATTTTACTGCCAATATCCGCTTGCCCCAAGAGGTTTTTATTGGAGATACAGTTACTGATGCAAAGAATCCTGTGCTTTATCCTTTAGCTGGCTTCCGCAAGCTAAAACCCCTTGTTTTCTGTGGTATATATCCGGTGAACCCAAAAGATTTTTTACTCTTAAGGGAAGCGATGGAAAAACTTAGACTTTCAGATAGTTCATTTGTTTATGAACCAGAGGAGTCCCAATCTTTTGGGAGTGGATTCCGTTGCGGTTTTTTAGGACTTCTCCATATGGAGATTGTTCAGGAAAGATTAGAGAGAGAATACAATCTTAATCTGATTTTGACTAC
>JAMWCN010000088.1 GCA_023819505.1 Candidatus Omnitrophota bacterium
AATTTCGTACCAAGCCAACTTTGACTTTGCCTCCACAGGTTTATGGTAGAGGGGGATCTCTATCTTTAAAATAAAATCTAAATCTTTTCTTTCTAAAATCTTCAAAAATTCTTTAGAAGGATTATTTATATTAAGGCAGATGCCACCTTTTCCTACATTGCTAGTAAAACCCTGTAGCCAATCAGTTAATTTATTTCCTTCCTTATCTTGAAGTAAAAATTCTACAGGAAAGACACTATCTAAACGGATATACCTTCTACGCTCCTCTTCTTTAGGGAACCTCTTAAACATCAATTAACCTCTTCTAAAACAACCCTTTCCTTTACCGCCTTTAGAATCTCTTGGTAAAATTTTTTAAATTCTAAATACTCCTCCGCAGGGATCATCTTTGTTTTAAAGATCCTCTTCTGTCTAAAATAAAGAGTCCCTTTAGTAAATTTATATTCTACCAAAAACTCTAACCATTTACTATCTAAATGTATATTTTGGGGTAGGTACTTTATCTTAAAACTGGGTGGGGTCTTTATCTCTATATTTCTTTCCTCCATATCTAAAACACCTAAATCTATAGGATAATTGCGACTCTGCTTTGCTACCAAAGTGGTATCTATGAAAGCTAACTGTGGTAATATCTTCAGGTTCCCTGCAGATATCCAAAAAAGAGAACCCTCAAAGTTATAATCTAAAATAAGAGGCTTACTTATCTCTTCAAGATTCTCTGTCCTATAGTTATACAATTTAGCATCTATAGAGAATTCCTGTATTGCCTCTTCTAACCTTTCTCTGATCAGCTGGGGTTGAGTATAAAGAAACAAAAATCGTTGGGCGTGATTGTAGAAGCCAAAGGGGATAACTTTTTTTTCTCCCTTTATATTACCTTGGTTATCTAGATTTAATTTAAGAAAAAGCTCTAAACGGTTATGGGTATAAGGAAAAGAGGGGGTTTGGATTATTTGGAAACCATCATCCTTAAAAACTAAAACTTTCCTTGCTTGATCTGCTAAAGGTAGATCTGAAAATGAACAGGTAGAGCAGGTTGGATCAGAAAAGATAGGCTCTCCTTTTATCTTAACCATTACGATACAGTGATTAAATAAAATAGAAGGAAACTCCGGATATAAATCGAAATAATCTTCTGTCCCGATTAGAACTGGATACGCCTCTAAACCTGCTTCTCTAAACATAGTTACTAAAAGGATGCTCTGATCTTTACAATCTCCATACTTATTTAAGAATATCTCCTCTGCACTATGGGGTTGGTATCCTGCTTGACCATAGACAACTGCGACATAACGAATATTGCGTGCACAGAAGTTGTAGATGGCTTCAGCCTTCTCATAATCTGTCTTTTTATTACGGATCAATCTCTGAACTGTCTGCTTTATCGATTCTGTAGCTTTTATTTTATCTTTAGTTGAATTCCACCACCAATTATAGATCTGTTGCCAAGAGGAAAAATTAGATATAAGTATCGTAGGATTAATCTTTACTACAGTAGGCATATATGCTTCTGGGAGAATCTGAGGTATCTCTTTAAAAATCCAAATATATTTTATATTTTTGGATTCTTTAATAACTTGGGGATTAAGTTCTGCAGAGAAATTATTATAATTCTCATTTAAGAATTTAATATTTAAAGCCATACTTTCAGGTACAATTACAGAAAATTTAGCCTCTAATATGGGATTATCTTCTTGCAGGAAATAACCCAGAGAGAAATACTTCTTATCGATAAGTTGATTTTTAAAAATCTTAAATTTATATTCTATTATAGAACCTATCTCCACCTCCGGCATCGATAAGATTAAAGCACGCGCATTACTATAGAGAGGATAATCTAAATAACGCGAAACATCCCTTATATGTTTTTTACCAACACAGGTAAAAGTCCCATCATCTTTTACCGTACGTGCGAATTCTAAGTAAGGTTTCTCATAGGTAGAATCGTAATTTATTATCACTTCAGAGAAATCCTGTTTTCCCTCCTCATCTAATATTTTAATAATAAAATAAGCTGTATATACACTGGTGTTATCAGAGTTGACTTGGAGCTCTTCCTCTATATGTAAGAAAAGAACTGCTGCGTCAGGATAGTATTCTTTGGAAAATTTTTTATCAAAGAATTTTACTAAATTATCAGAAAATCCTTCTTTAAAAATTTTATCAATTTTAGATATTCTCTCTTGAGCTAATTTTTTATAAGAGGAATTACTTATTTTTTCATATATAGATTTTGCCTGATCATAGAGATTTAAGTCTTCACAAACTAATCCGTAATGGTAAAGGTAGAAATTATCTGGAATTATCCCTAAGGAATCAAAGATCTTTAAAGCTTCAGTAAGATCACCACTCTTATAAAAACTTATGCCTAAATATTTTTTTGCTTCTATAAGATCGCAATTTTTAAAAGCTTCGATTGCTTTGGGGTAATCTCCATGATCAAAGTAAAGTTTACCCAATTCAAAATAAAGTTTTGAAGTTTGCTTATTCTTTTTTATAAGATTTTGGTATTCTTTGATTGCCTTCTGATAGAAAATTTCTGCTCTCTTTGTATAATCTTTAGCTCTATTGAAATCAGAATAGAATTCACACGCAAAAATTATAAAAGAAACTGCAATTAAAATTATAATCCTTCTATTTATCATATCCTAATAAAGAATTATACTCTTTTATAAAAAAATTTGTCAACTTAAAAGGAGGTTTAGCTATAGGTTTACCATCTAAAGAAGAAAGGGGCATTACCCCAATTAAAGAATTGGTAAGAAAAACTTCATCCGCTTCAAAAAGATCCTGCAAAGTAAAATATCCCTCAATCGATTCTATTCTATTTTTCTTAGCCAAATCTATAACTACCTGCCGAGTGATCCCTTTAAGACAACCACTTTTTAGATGGGGAGTAAAAAGTCTTCTTCTTTTTATAAAAAATATATTGGTAAAAGAACCCTCTGCGAGATAGCCTCGGTTATTTAAGAGGAGTGCTTCATCGTAACCTTTCTTTTTTGCCTTCCAGTAAGCAAGTCTATAAAGGAGGTAATTTGCAGTTTTAAGATTTGTTAAGAAGCAGCCCTCATTTACTTTAAGATCTAAAATAAGGCAGGCTTTAAAACCTTTAAGATATTTATTTTTAGGATAAGGTTGATATCTTTTAGCCAAGATAAAAATAGAAGTTCTGTTCTTTAAATTTTTAAATAGAGTTAATCTTACATACGCATCTCTGAGTTTATTCAGTTTTACCGTCTTAAAGATAAGCTCTTCTGTTTTATTTAAACTGTAAGGGAGTTTTAAATCTAAATATTTAGCAGAATCCTTAATCCTTTTAAGATGAGCTTTAAGGTAAACTATCCTATTTTTATAAGCGCGCATAGTTTCAAATAATCCCCACCCGTACAGGAAAGCAGGCTCTATCAAAGAGATACTTGCTAACTCCAAACTTAAGAATTTTCCATCTAGAAAAATTGTTGTTTTCATAATTAATTAAAAGATTTAAGCATTGCCTTTGCTTTAACTAAAGTCTCTTCATACTCTTTCTCGGGATGAGAATCTGCAACAATACCTCCTCCTACACCAAAATAGAATTTATTACCTTTCTTTAGGATTGTACGGATAAGGATATTCAAATTCATATCTCCAGTAAAACTTAAATAACCTAAAGCACCTGTATAGATTGAACGGCGTCTTGTCTCTAATTCCTCAATTATCTGCATCGCCCTTAACTTGGGACAGCCCGTAATAGAACCGCCTGGAAAGCAAGCACCTATAAGATCGAATCTATCTTTACCCGGAGAAAGTATCCCCCTAACTGTAGAGGTAGTTTGAAAAACTGTAGAATAGACTTCTAATTTTCTTAAATTTTCCACCTTTATAGAGGAGTATCTGCAGACCCTACCTAGATCGTTTCTCTCTAAATCCACAATCATAATTAATTCCGCTTTATCCTTTTCACTATTAAGGAGTTCTTTTTTTAAAAGTGTATCCTTTTTCTTATTATTTGAACGCGGACGTGTCCCTTTCATAGGTCGAGTGATTACTAAATTATCTTTCAGCCTCAAGAACTCTTCAGGTGAAGAACTGATAATCTCAAAATCTTCTCCTTTTAAGTATGCACTGTAAAAGGAGGGGCTTAAAGTGCGTAATTTAAGATAAACTTCAAAACCATCTATCCTTTTTTTAATTTCGAATCTTTGAGAAAGATTTACCTGGTATATATCTCCTTTCCTTATGTAATCTTTAGCTTTTTTTACCGCCTCTAAGTATTGATCTTTAGTAAAGTTAGAAGTAAATGATATTGGTTCTTGCCTTTTAATTTTAAATTTTAAAGATTTAGAGAAATTAACTTCAGAAAGAATTCTTTCTAATTTTTTAAAATTTTGCCTTGCTAAGAGTTTTGCTAAAAGGTAATCCTTTTCAGGAAAACCTAAAGAAAATATATAGAGTTTTGAAGCCAGATGATCTACAATTATCCCTGAGGAATAGAATCCAAAGAAACAATCAGGAATATCTAAGTCTTTGGGTATGCGAGGGATAAGCTTCTCTTCTAAACTGAATCCTAAATCGTAACTTAAAAATCCTACCGCTCCACCAAAAAATGGTAATTTAAAATTGTCCAATTTAATCTTATATCTATTAAATAGACTGCGTAGATCTTTGGAAGGGAAGTGACCTTTTGTTTTTATAACAAAAAACGGTTCAAAACCTAAGAAAGAGTATCTTCCTAACTCATTAGAATGTAAACTTGAGTCTAAGAAAAAACAATACTTTTCTTTTTTTATCCTTTCAAATATAAAGATAGGATCTTTATAAAATTTATACGATTTCAATATGTAATATCCCATCTATATTAAAACTTCTTTCCTCATTTCTTAAAAGGCAGAAACCTATTAAATAGAAACGGTCATTCTGTTGTTTGATCTGTTTAGGGATGACTTCTCTTTCAGTGATCTGTGCATCTTTAGAAGAAAAATACCTTATTTTAAGTTTTAATCCTAAATCTATTGCTTCCTGAAG
>JAMWCN010000089.1 GCA_023819505.1 Candidatus Omnitrophota bacterium
TAATTGCCATAGGTAAATCTTCTGTTAAGATGAGTCCCTGAATAGAAAAATTAGGAAAGGGTTTTTCTTTAACTATCTCTTCAACCGATTTTTCTCTCTCCTCAACAAGCCAATCTTGAAATGGGTCCCTTAAATCTGTAGCATTATATATAGGTTTTTCCTCTTGAGCATAAAGGCTACTACTTAAGATAAAAAGGATAAAAATTTTACATAGATTTAATTTTCTCATTCTCTAAAATTGAATCTTACCACTACCAAATCTACCCATAATCCCTTCTTAGGAACCTCAGAAGACGCCAATTCTCTGGTTGGTTTTATATTCAATAATTCTACACGGTAAAGCTCATCATAAGATTCAAGTTTTGCTATAAAATTTCCTAAAAGATGATAGTTATCTATCCAACCGGATAATCTTAAAGAGGATTTAGTACAAATATCAAAAGATACCTCTTCTAATGGCTTAAGAGAGCTTATATTGAGTTTACTTTCCTGAGCAAGTTGAGTAATTTTGTTTATGATTTGGTTGATTTCTTTTCTCTGTAGAAGCTCTTTATAACGGAAAAGTTCTTTTTCTATCGTATGCAGTTTATTGATTACATCTGTTTTTTTACTCTCTTGTTCTATCCTTGCTTTATAAGTTAGGTTCTGTTTTTTAAAATTGGAATATAAATTAAAACTTATTATAATTGCTAGAATAATCACCAAAAGATCAGAGATATTCCTTTTCTCCTTTAGATAAAATTTTAAATTATTTACAAATGATACCAAAACTAGTTACCTCCTTTTCACCAATAGTATTTCTTTCGATAGAGACAATTTCTATATTTTTATATACTTTTGAAAAATTAGGGTTATTTTTTATATTAGAAAAGAAATCATTTATAGCGTTTACTTCCTGCTGGTAATCTTTCAAATAGGCATTCCCCTTCAAAAGGAGTCTTTTTTCTGTCTCCTTCTGTTGAAATTCTAAACTCGTCAACCAAACCCCCTTAGGTAATATTGAAGGCAAAATATTAAGTTGCAAAGTAAAGGAGGGGTATTTTGCTAAAAGATTTTTTAAAGAGCCTACTTTACTGCGATAATCGTTCTCTATATTTACAAGTTCCTCATATGATTTTTGGAAAGAAATAGTAATTAATTTTGGTTGTTTTGATAAAATAGAAGAGAGTTCCTTCTGTAAGTTATTACGTTGGTAGAGAACATAAATGGGTGGTAAAACCATAATAAGTATGCTTATAAGCACCGCTTGAGGATGAGGTTTTATCTCTAATCTAAATCTTTTTACAGGTGGAGGACTCACCAGAGTTTGATAACTTAAAAGAAGATTAGATCTTAAAGGTATTTTTATCTGTTCTTCTAATCCTACTGCCATAGCTTTAAAAGTAGCCAGTTTAGCAGATGGTTCTATATTACGGCTGATATAATTGGATAGGTCTACAAAATCTAAATGGATATCTAACTCCTGTTTTAATTTTTCCACTAACTCTTTATATTGGGACAGTCCCAAAATAAAAATCTTATCTATATGTTTAGAAGGGAACTTACGGTGATAGTAGTAATCCAAAGAAAGTTGAATTTCACTTTTTAATTTTTCCAGAATAGATTCTATATCTGAACCTGCAATTGAGGAAAGGTATATATCTCTACTAAATAAGATAAAATCCTTTTCCATCACCACAAAATTTGCCTCATCTTCCATATCTAAATATAAAAAGGCAAAAACTCCTTTTGTTTTTAAGTTTATGAGCTTAATAATTCTTAAAATACTAAAACCAGCATACTCTATAGTATCTAATTTTAAATTCAGCTCTTTTATAATAGAAAAATAATAACTTAATGTCTCCCTTTTTATACCTAAAAATAGGGTGAGATTTTTCTTTTCTTTTTTATCTAATTTTACTTCAAAATCTGAAATGAGCTCTTCAGTTTTAAAAGGAAGGTATTTTCTTACCTCAAAATTTACTGCTCCTTTTAACTCTTCAGCAGGTATATTCGGTGGCAATTCAAAAGAGCGGATAATTAAGTCTTTCCCTGAAAGACTTAATTTTAACTTCTTTGTTTCTATTCGGTTACGTCTTAACTCCTCCTTTAATAGAGCTACTACCTTTACCTCTAAAGGAACTTTCTCTTCAAGTTCTCCTGCCGCATATTTTTCTTCAGGGATAGAAAAGGAATTAATTATTCTTTTTCCTTTTAAAAAAACTCCCTCAATACTTTTTTTGCCGAAATATAAAGCTAAATTCATTGTTTTTTCTCTTCTTGTTCAGGGGTAAGTCTTCTTTCCTTTAACCAGGCATCTATCTCCTTCTTATCAAACCTCCAAACTCCTCCTACTTTAAACCCGGAGATTTTTTTCTGATATAGCCAATTATAGATAGTCTGTTTTTTCAACCTTAAATAGTCTGCTAGCTCCTCAATATTCATTAATTTTTTCATCTTTTAACTCCTTATTATTAAAAGTAAAAACATTTAATCATAATAAATTTACTTTGTCAAGTATTTTTTTATATAAATTTACTTATTTTAAAAAATATTTTAAATAAATTAGAACATAAAAAAATATAATAAATTTACCTAAATTACAATATTTTTTAATGAGAGGGGTTAAGGTGAGAGATAATAAACTTTGGCTTTAACTTTGGCAGTATTATTTGGACCAGAACCAAAACTTCCAATAGAGATCACTACCCTTTTAATCGTATGAGGAAAATCTCTTTCCTGAACACTACAACCTGAGGCACAAATACTGTAGGTACTGGCCACAGACCATTCACCGCTTCTTAATTTCTCCAAAGCATAATTTATTCCTGCCATACCTGCATAAAAAGCTTGGGTTCTAGATATCTGATGTTGAGAAAGCCGACTTTGACTGGAAAAGATAATTAAGATAAGATTGGCAAATATAATAACTACCATTACCATGCTTAAAACTAAAAAGATAGCTACTGCCCTATTTGAGCTAAGTTTAAGCATTTCTTCTTAAACTTACCTTATAATCGCTCTCTACTTCTACCAAAATCACATGGCCTTCTCTAGCTAACCAACCTAAGCTCATCAAAATTGTATCTCTGGGTTTATCTATACCTCTTAATAGATCCGAAAGCTTAACCTCTCCATGCTGGTCCAAAAAGTGCCAAATCTCCCCTGCAGTAATACCTATCTCTGTAATCATTTTAACTTACCTCCTACTTGTATTTAAATTTTAAAATAAAAAAACGCAATTTGTCAACATCAATTTTTAAGATTTACTGTTATAATATCCACACCTTGGACAGAGACTGAAAACATCGTCTTTAGTATTTATATAAACATACAGACAGACAGAACATTGCCAAAGGAAACGGGGATCTAAACTAAAGTCCTTTAATTTAAGGCTCTTGCTATTATGCCACAACCATAAGATAAAAATATTAAAGATAAATAGAACTAAATATAGAGCGATCCCTAAAAAGAAATCAATCTTGATCACTTCTGGTTAATTCAATTTTTACAGTCTGCCAACTTCTTTTAGGAAATTGACTCGCCATAAGCCCTAAACAGCGCAATACATAACGTAAGCTCAAAAGGTCAGCTTCAAGGTTTCCTGAGGTAATTTTTCTATTTATAAAAATTGGTTTTCCTTCTTCTGAAAGATAGAAAGAAAATTCAATATAAGCTCTCTGGCGATCTTTAAAATATATGGTAAAACTATAAGGTAAATAAGGATGAAGTAATAAAGAGGTATGTTTTTCTTTTAATCTGTTAAAGGGTAAAATCTCATTTTTAAAGATAAGCTTACCTTGTAGATTAACCAGAGAGATCAAAGGTTTAGTGCCTTCAGAAATATTTAAAAAGAAATTTTCAAATTTATAAGGAAGAAAATAAATCCTTAAGTTAATCAATCTATCCAAAGAAAGATGACTTCTTTCTCTAAAAAAACTACTTCCAGAAACGACTTCATTGTCATCTAAGAGAGAACCCAAGAAGAAAGTAGAAGGTAAAATTTCTCTTGAAAGACCAGTTCCTAATGTAGGTTCAAATATCCCCATAAAAAATAAATGGCCTAATAAGGAAATGATCAAACTTATCCTAAAATAAATACCCATATTCTCTATTGGGTGGTAGCGATATTTATATGTAAGATGCCTAACTGCCTACAGAGATCCCAGATCTCCACTACCCTTCCCAAGAATGCCCGACGGTCTGCTTTGATAAAAATAGATATATCTTCTTTTAAGGCTATATCTTTAAGAAACTCTTTTAGTTCTGCTAAATTTACTACCTTTCCATTTAGATAGACTATATTCTCACTAGATATAGCTATCTCTATATTTTTCTCTTTTAATACTTCACTACTCAATGCACGGGGAAGATTTATCCTTATACCTGAAGGAATAATAAAAGAAGATGTCAACATAAAAAATATAAGGAGTTGAAATACCATATCGATAAGGGGAGCGATGTCGATCTGTCTTAAACCGTGTTCTAATTCAATATGTCTTTTAAAACGCATAAAATTTATTGGCTAAGAAAATTTACTAACTCCGTAGAAGCCTTCTCCATCTCCAGAATAATATTATTTAATCGACTGACCAAATAATTGTAAGCTACAAAAGTAGGTATTGCTACCATTAAGCCAAAGACAGTAGTTAAAAGTGCTTCCCAAATCCCTCCTGCCAAATCCGCCGCTGATACAGGGTTAAAAGAACTTGTCTTTATCTGAATCGTGTAGAAGCACCTTACCATCCCAGTCACTGTTCCCAAAAGACCTAAAAGTGGTGAGATATGGGCAATAGTAGCTAACATAGATAAGTTTTTTTCCAGTATAGGTATCTCGTACAAAGATGCTTCCTCTATCGCCTCCTTTATCTGTTCTCTTGAGCGATCGAATTTTAAAATACCTGCTTTTAAGATATTTGCTATAGGATTTTTTGCCTCATCGCAGAGTTGAATT
>JAMWCN010000008.1 GCA_023819505.1 Candidatus Omnitrophota bacterium
ACTTGAATTTGGGTAATCCCCTCAATCTGATACTCTACAGGATCTTCGATAGTAATGATATTTACTTCTGGTCTATTAAGTTGGTTAAGGATGGAATAAAGGGTAGTAGATTTTCCACTACCTGTAGGCCCGGTAACTAAAATCATCCCAAATGGTTTAGAAATTGCTTCTTTGAATAATTTTAAAGGCTGAGGTGAAAATCCTAACTTATCTAAGCCAACAGATAAATTAGATTTATCTAAAGCCCTTAAAACGAACTTCTGACCAAAACTTGTAGGCAATACCGAAACTCTGAAATCTATCTCTTTCCCATCAAGTCTTACTTTAAATCTTCCATCTTGAGGTAGACGACTTTCAGTAATATCTAAGTTAGATATAATCTTAATTCTTGCCGAAACCGCATTCTGTTTAGATTTAGGAATTGTAAACATATCATATAAACTTCCATCTATACGATAACGCACACGTAAGCCTGAAATAGTAGGCTCTATATGGATATCTGAAGCTCTCTTCTTTAAAGCCTGGGTAAGCATAAGATCTACCAGTTGTACGATCGGAGGTTTTTGGCTTTCTTTTATTACCTCAGTAAGTTCTATAGTCTCAGATTTTAACAGATCTACATCTCTTTTAAATATGCCCTCTTCAAATACAAAAGCTTCTGATTCAGGAGTAGTCTTTTTATAATATGTATCGATTGCTTTTATAATCTCTTCTTCTGGAGATAAAACTATATCTATATTACAACCTGTAATCATCCTTAGATCATCAAGAGCAAATATATTTAAAGGATCGCTAATCGCTACCGTAATACTATTTCCCATTCTAGAGATAGGAATCATACAGTAGCGTCTTGCTATATCAGCAGGTATAATATCTACTATCTCAGGGCTTATCCTGTAGTTGCTTAAATGCAGAGTAGGTATATAGAGTTGCTTGGAAAAAAGAGAAAGGAGTTCCTCTTCAGTGATCATTTTTTTATCTATAAGTATTTTTCTTAAAGGGATCTTTTGATTATGTTGTAAAGAAATAGCCTCCTGCAGTTCTTCTTTTTTAATCCTTTTGGTTTCTAACAATAAACGGATAAGTTCTTCTTTTAAAGTAGCCATTTTTAATCATCTGAGGAGGTAGTTCTTAAAACCTCCTCTAAACTGGTGATACCTGCTTTAGCTAAAGCCAAAGCATTTTCCCTTAAAGTGATCATTCCTTCTTGACGCGCTTTCTGTTTTATGATATGCTCTTGGGCTCTTGTCAAAATAAGCTCCTTTATTCCTGCAGTTAAAGTTAAAATCTCAGCAATAGCTATTCTTCCAATATAGCCAGTATTAAAACATGCTTTACATCCTTTGGCTCGATAAAAAGATACTTCTTTGGATTCTTGAGTTATTTTTAATTCTCTTATTAAATCTGGTTTTAAAGTATACTTTTCTTTACAATGAGGGCATAATTTCCTCAGGAGTCTCTGTGCTAAAACGCAGAGTAAAGATGCACAGATAAGATAAGGTTCTGTACCCATATTTAAGAGCCTTGCTACCGCTCCCGCAGCAGTAGTGGTATGCAGAGTAGAAAGTACTAAATGCCCAGTTAAGGCGCTCTTTATAGCAATATCAGTTGTCTCTAAATCTCTAATCTCTCCAATCATAATGATATCTGGATCCTGTCTTAAGATAGAACGCAAAGCAGAAGCAAAAGTTAAGCCTATCTGAGGATTTACACTCACCTGATTTATACCTTCTATCTGATACTCTACAGGGTCTTCTACAGTAATAATATTTTTTTCTGGAGAATCTATATATTTTAAAATAGAATAAAGGGTGGTTGTTTTGCCTGAACCTGTAGGACCACAGACCATTATCATCCCGTGGGGAAGTAGAGCCATTTTTTTTAAAATATTAAGTGCGTAATTATCGAAACCTAACTTCTCTATATCTAACATTGCCTGGCTTCTATCTAAAATCCTCAAAGCAACTTTTTCTCCCCAAATCGAAGGTAGAATAGAAACACGGAAATCTATCTCTTTTGCCTTAATCTTAGCCTTAAAACGCCCTTCCTGAGGAAGCCTGTGTTCGGCAATATCTAGATCTGAGATTACTTTTATGCGTGAGACAATTAAGGGATACATAGATTTAGGAGGAGACTTTACTTCTTGCAGTATCCCATCTATACGGAAACGGATCCTTAAAGTATCTTTTTGTGGCTCAATCAGAATATCGGAAGCTCTCTTTTCAACTGCTTCTTCTAAGATAGAGTTGGTAAGTCTTATTATGGGGGCTTCTTCTACCGAACGGGTTAACTCCTCTAAAGAAGGTAAACTTTCTCTCTCTTCCTTAATGAATTCAAATGTAGTATCAGAGATTTCTTTCAATATTTCATCTACAAAACCCATCGTAGTATCTGGGTATACTTCTCTGATTACCTCTTGGAGGTCTTTTTCTTCTGAAATAATAATTGGATTTATTTTATAACCTGTAAGTGCCTGGATATGATCGATAGCAAATACATTAAGGGGATCTACCATCGCTACAGTTAAAGTATCACCCATCTTTGAAATAGGAATTATCTGGTAGTGCCTGATGATGTTTTCTGGAACTATACTGGCGACTTCAGGATCTATCTTGCATCTTTTTAAATCAATCAAGGGTAAATTTAAACCCTGGCTTAAAGCCATAGCCAAATCACTTCTCTTTATAAAATTCATCTCCACAATTATATCACTTAATCTGCCACCTTTTTCTTTTTGAACTTTAAGGGCGGATTCTAACTGTTGAGGAGTTAAGAGTTTATCCTCAATTAAAATTTTAATCAGTTGTTCCTTTAAGGAAACCATCTCTTCTATTCCTTGTAATATTTCTCAATTGCTTTTTTTATATCTGTAGATGTGGAAACGAAAGTTTGAACACTGCATCCTGTCAAAATCTCTACATCTTCTATTGCCTGTGTATTTAAAGGATTAGACATCGCTAAGGTGATATTATTGCCTATCTTATCTATGGGGATAAGTAGATACTGTTTTGCTACTCTTAATGGAACTAATTTTATAATCTCTGGATTTATCTCGTAATTACTTAAAGGTAAATATGGAAAACCGTACTGAGCTGTCAATGCTTGAGCAATATCTTCCTCTTTAGCAAATCCTAACTCTACTAAAATTTCTCCAATAAGTCCACCTTTTTCTTTCTGTAGAGCAATTGCTTTTTCTAACTGTTGGGGAGTAATTACTTTTCTCTCTACAAGGAGTTCTCCTAACTGTTTATGGATTACCCTTCTTAAAATCATTACCATAAAGAACTCCTTTTTTTTAGCTTAAGACTACATTTTTATCAGAGGATTTTTCTAATAGATCTTCTGCCTTCTGAATAAGCTCATCTGCATTTACACCATCTAAAGGATTCTCAGTTACCGCTGCGCTAAGAGTAACTCTTTTTGAAGGTTCCTCTTCTTTAAATACAAATTCTACTCTTTTACAGATCTGATCTGCTATCTCTAAAGCCTGGCGCTTATTTTTCTCAATAAGAACTACTGCAAATGTCTCATCACTGAAACGACCAACTTTATCAATCTCACTTAAAGAATCCTTTATTAATAAACTAACTTTTTTAAGTATATTTTCCATAAAACGACTACCAAAATTGTTATAAATCTCTTTAAAATTATCTAACCTAAAGAGAATAAATCCACAAGGATGATGATAAATTATTCCTCTTTTTATCTCATCATTTAAGAAAACGCGTATGAATCTATCATTGTATAACCCTGTAAGGGGGTCTATAATCTCTAACTTCTTCAGCCTGTTTAAAAGTATCTCTGTTTCAATAACCAAAGATAGATTCTTTGCAAAAACCTCCAAAAATTCTATATCTTCCTTATCGTATATAAAATCTGTTTTATTATTACCTACACCCAATACTGCTAAAAGCCTATCTTTAGAATAGAGGGGAATAGCTAAAGTGTTATTCAATTTAAATAATGAATTGAAACTCTTTAGAAGCGAAGAATCCAAAGGATAATTTTTTGCATCTAAAATAAAAGGAATTTTTTTTCTTATACTTTCTTCAAAAATACTTCCCTTTATATCTATAATTATATTCAAAAGATGTTTTATATCTTTGCCTTCCAACTTTTTCATATAAAGCTCTTCTTTAGCTTCTTCCTTAAAAAGAAGATAAACTATCTCTGTATCCATTACCTGAGCTATCCCTCTTAAAGCTTGATCTAAAATCTCTTCCATCCTTTCGCCTGCAGAAATTAAAGATGTAAGTCTAACTACCCAAGATAGAACAAGCGCTCTGCGCTGTATCTTTAAATCAAACTCTTGAGCCTTTTGGCTGTAGTCTCTTAGCTGTTGGAGATTATCTCTAATCC
This sequence comes from Candidatus Omnitrophota bacterium, assembly GCA_023819505.1. Lineage (GTDB taxonomy): Bacteria > Omnitrophota > Gorgyraeia > Gygaellales > JAMWCP01 > JAMWCN01. The sequence goes on from JAMWCN010000008.1 coordinate 4,360, forward strand.
TTTTAGTTAATAAATTGATACTTTCTGCAATCTGGCCAATCTCATCCGTTTCTACCTCTTCTATGGAACGCTCCAGTTCTCCGGAAGCAATAAATTGAATATCCTTATTTATTTTAATAAGTCTCCTAAATAAATCTTGTATAATTAAAAAACCACTTAATTCTATAAATAAACTGATAATTATTAGTACAATTATATCTCTAAATTTTAAACTCCAATATGAGGAAATAATATATATACTTATAAGTAAAGGTAAAATCAAAAGTAAATATAAAGAGATCTTCAATTTATACTTTAAATTTTTAGAAAATATGGAAAATAAATTGTTTGTCTTTTTCATAATTTACTCCTTCTAAAAATTATACATCTTATAAAAACCAAATCAACATTTATTTATACCTAAAGCTTCCTCCAATTCCTTCCAGAGTGATTCTTTACTTATTCCTGTAAAAATAAAATCCCAAGCTAAGAATTCATCTTTATGATAGAACTGATATGTGTAAGATTCAAGATCGATATTATTTTTTTTACAAGCTTCCTGCCACACTCCTAAAGAAAATCCCCTCCCAGATCTTTTCATTTTAAATACATCGTATATAACAGGAGCTAATCTTCTATCTCCTCTAGAAAGTAGACATTCAATAAGACTCATATAAGGATTGTGGAATTTTAAATAGAGCCTATCCTTTATTTTTAATTTGGACAAAATGTATTCTTGTTTTTCTTTAATTTTCTCTAACCTCTCCATTCCTAACCACTGGAAAGGCGTATGGGGTTTGGGTATAAAAGTAGAAAGACTTAAACTTAACCAGGCTGGTCTTTTATCTATTCTACTTTTAATCTCAGATACATACCTACTTAGATTTAATATCCTTTCTAGATCAATTTTTTCTTCAGTCGGTATTCCTAACATAAAATAGAGCTTAATGTGTCTATAGCCTCGACGGTATATCTCTTCTATAAGAGAAAAAAAACTATTTAAATTAAAATTCTTATTTATTATCTTATGCAACCTCTCACTGGCGGTTTCAGGTGCAAAGGTAAGGCCAGTTTTTCTCATACGATTAAATATGGGTAAAAGTTCCTTTAAAGTATCTTTTTCTCTCAAAGAAGAAAATGAAATGCCTATCCTTTTCTCTTTAAATTTTTCTATCAATCCTTCTATTAAAGAATTTATTTTGGGATAATCACTTATAGATAGACCAGCCAAAGAGATCTCTTCATAACCTGTATTTTTTATCATCTCTTCTGCTAAATCTAAAAGTTTAGCTATGCTTTTACAGCGGTAAGGAAAATAATATACTCTGGCTTGGCAGAATCTACAGTTGTGGGGACAACCACGCATCAATTCCAAAATCAACCGATCATGAACAATTTCTACATAAGGAACGATCCAATCTATAGGATAAAAACTTTTATCTAGTTCTTTTACATAAGATTTTTTAATTACCGAAGGGGTATCTTTCTCTATAGGCTTGAAATCGATTAATCTGTTTTTTCTGTCATAAGATACTTTATAAAAAGAAGGTATATACACACCTTCTATATACTTGAATTGGTGTAAACAGGTATTTTTTGGAGGCCTACGATCTGAGTTCTTCTTCTTTAACTTCCTATAGATATCGATAATCTTTAAAATGGTTTCTTCTGCCTCTCCAATTACAAAGAGATCAATAAATTCTGCTATCGGTTCAGGATTAAGACTACACATACCACCTGCAATAATTAAAGGATAACCTTCCTTACGCTCTCCAGAGAAAGCTGGTATCCCTGCTAATTCTAATATATTTAAAACATCAGGATAAAGCAATTCATAATTTAAAGAAAAACCTATTATATCAAAATCGATTAGTCTTTTTTTAGATTCTAAAGAAAAAATTGTTTTTTTATCTCTGCGGATTATCTCTTCTAAATCCCTATCTATCAAAAATACCCTTTCACAGACTACATCCTCTATACTATTTAATAATCCATAGATTATCCTTATACCTAAATTACTCATACCTACTTCATAGGTATCCGGAAAACATAAGGCAAAACGGATATAGGCTTTCTCAAAATCCTTTATCCGACAGTTCCATTCACCTCCTAAATAGCGTGCAGGTTTATTTACTTCTAAAAGATAGTTATCAAGGTTCATAATCTTTTATTGATATTTAAAAGAATCCCTACAGATATAAAACTGATTAATATCGAAGAACCACCGTAACTGAAAAAAGTCAAAGGTAATCCTACCACTGGTGCCAATCCTGTACTCATAGCTATATTTATAAAGATCTGAATCGCAAACATAAGGCTTATCCCGTAGGCTAAAAATTTAGCAAAGGTCTCTTCTGTCTTATAGGCTATCTTTAAACTGTAAGAGATAAATAAATAATAAAGAAAAAGTAGTAAACTGCAACCTAAGAATCCCCACTCCTCAGCAAAGGTGGCGAATATAAAATCGGTATGGGCTTCTGGTAGAAATCGTAATTGACCCTGTGTTCCTGCGAGCCAACCTTTACCAAATAGAGAACCTGAACCTATAGCAATCTTTGATTGCATCATTGTATAACCAACCCCTAAAGGGTCAAGATTAGGATTGAGAAAGCATAAGATCCTATCCCTTTGATAGTCTTTTAAAAGACGCCATAACAGAGGTGAAAGGATTAAAATTATCAATAGCAATAATCCGATGTAAGTCCTTTTTGTCTTCGAGAGATAAAGCAATCCTAAATATATAAAGAAGATAAGTATTCCACTACCCAGATCTGGTTGTTGAAGTATTAAAAAGACCACCACTCCTACAATAAACGAAGGAAAAATTACATCCTTTAAAAAGCTATTCTTTTCTGATTCTAAATAGATTTGCCACCTCTGGCTAAAATATCGAGATAATACAATTATTATGGATAGTTTAGCTAATTCTGAAGGTTGAAAATTAAACCAGAGAAATTTTAGCCACCTCTGTGCTCCCAAACGCACATTCCCCAAGATTAGAACTAAGATTAAAAGTAATATAACTATTCCGTAAAGAAGATAGGATATTTCCCAAAATCTTTGGTAGTTTATTTTATAAGTTAAAAATAGAAAAAATAAACCTATAACTATCCAGAATAGTTGTCGATAAAAAAATAATAATGCTCCTACCTTAGGACTGCGAGAGCCAAGACTATAGATGGTAAATAGACCTAAGATTGTAATAATTAAAGATACCAATAATAATTTTGTTGCATAATTCATAATAAACCTTCCTCTAACATCCTCTCAATTATATATCTAGTTACTTTACAGGCATAGAGACTTGGACCAGCATGTTCTAAAATGACGCATATACTATAACGGGGATTATCTGCAGGAAAATAACCGCTAAACCAGGCATGGGATAGTTTTTTAGCTACTTGAGCGGTTCCTGTCTTTCCTGCTATAGGTATCTTTGGCATATAGAGAAAGTGAGCAGTGCCTTCAGGATCCTCTACAACCTTTCTCATTGCATTATTTATAAGCTCCATATGTATTGTCTCTAAATTAAGGGGGATTATTTTTCTTTGATATTTAGAGATATCTTTCCCATCAATAGCCTTTACTATATAAGGTCTAATCAATTTACCTCCGTTAGCAAAGATAGAGATCATCCTACAGATACCCAAAGGTGTTACTAAGAGGTCACCCTGTCCGATAGAGAAATTAGCAGTATCTCCAGCAAACCAACTCTCAAATTTTTTTACTCTCTTAAGTAAAGGTGAAGGCACAAATCCCGCCTTTTCCTCAGGAAGATCTATCCCTGTAGGTTTACCTAAACCGAACTTTAAAGCATAATTATGAATTAAATCTGCTCCTAAAATTAAACCCAATCTATAGAAGAAAATATTGCAAGAATGCACTATCGCCTCAAAAATATTTTGACTTCCATGTTTATCCCAACATAAAAACTCCTCATTCCCCAATTTCATCACACCTTCACAAAAGAAAGTTTTATTTTTACCGATGTTGGCTTTTTCTAATCCTATATAACTTAAAATCAATTTAAAGATAGAACCAGCAGGGTAAAGTCCACTTATTGCCCTATTTATCAAAGGTGATGAAGAAGCAGAGAAATAAAAATTTAAATTCTTTTCTTCTAAAAAATCAGCAGGAGAAAAAGAAGGAGAGCTTGCCATTGCTAAAACCTCACCTGTATGGGGATCTAATATAACCACCGCTCCCTGATAACCTTCCAAAGCTTCTTCTACAATTTTCTGAAGTTTTAAATCGATAGTTAATTGAATATCTTTCCCGGCTTTGGGGGTTCTATAACCTAAAATACGCACAATCCGATTCCGATTATCTACTTCTACCTGTAGACCTCCACTCTGTGATTTTAGATAGTAATCGTAACGTTCCTCTACCCCACCGTAACCAACGGTATCTTTGATACTATAACCGTAGTCCTGCCATTTAGTCAATCTCCAATAATCAATTAAAGAAAGGTAACCAATCAAATGACTAGCTAAATTACCATAAGGATAATAGCGTTTCGGAACCATATTGATGATCAGTTGCGGAAATTTAAATTTTAACTCCTCTATTACAATTGCCGTTTTTTTATCCAAATTATTCAATAGCACTAAAGGCAAAGAAGAATTAGATATTTTATTAAAATTACCTTTTAATTTATCAGAGGGGATATCTAAAATTGAAGAGACCTGACTTAAAAATCCATCTATCTTAGAAATATCCTGAGGGAAAACTGCAACTTCATAGGTAGGTAAGTTATCTACCAAAATCCTTTTATCACGGTCCAAAATCCTGCCCCTTGGGCCCACAAAAGGAACGATGCGAATACAATTTGCTCTACTTAGATATCTAAATTTATGTCCTTCTAAGATCTGCAGATTAAATAGTCTAACTGATACGATAAGTGAAAGAAAAAATAAAAATATCTGTGTCCTCTTTATCTGTCTCATAATACTGTATCTATTATCCTAAATAATAAAAAAGAGAGCAGAGATGTCCAGATTCCCAAGTTTAAGTTAGATTTTAAAAATATAGCAAAATTAAATGGGTATCCACAAAGATAAAGTAAGAATTCTTTTATAATTCCTACAAAAAAAACCATCGCTAAAACTATTAAGATCTTTAAATATACCAAATTAATAATAAATTTACGAGATAACTTATATAAAAGATACCCGCTTAAGAGAAATCCTATAATGTTTACTCCTAAAGGATAAATACTTAATAGATCTTTTAAAAAACCAACTAAATAAGCAAAAATTATCAACCATCCCACATTATAATTCAAAGCTATATTAACCAAAAAAGGGAAAAAGATATCTATCTTTATATTAAAAATTTTTAAACTATCTAAAAGATAAAACTGAATTATTATAAAGATAAAAAAGATAAAAAATCTTTTCATCCCTACTTTACAATTACCATCACCTCTTCTAATTTATATAGATCAATAGCTGGTTTAACTCTGCAGGATAAAGAAATACCTCCAGGATTTTCTTCTATCGAGATGACTTCTCCGATTATTATCCCTTTAGGAAAAAATTCAGTAAAACCAGCAGTGATTACTGTATCACCAACAACTACATCCGCCTGCTTATCTAAGTAACGCATAATAAGCTGATTCTCTAAAGTTCCACAGATAAGACCGTATTCACGGCTACGCTGGATAATTGCTGAGACGCAAAATTGTGGTTCGTCTAAAAGAACAACTTTAGAACTAGATTTAGACACCTCTGCTACCCTTCCTACAAGAGCACCATCAGTGATTACAGCAAAATTCTCCTCTATACCATCAACTTTACCTTTATCGATAATTATAATCGATGTTAAACTATCTGGATTGCGCATAATCACCTGTGCAGGAACTAACTTGAATTTGGCGTTCTCTCTAAAAGAAAGTAGTTTTCTTAACCGTTCATTTTCTTTTAGGATCTCTTCATTTTGAATGCATCTTTTTTGAAGAAGTAAAATCTGTTTTTTAAGATATCGATTCTCTAAGAAATTATAGTGAAAAAAAATTAATGCTTTTAAATCGTTAACTATATAATGAAATAATTTAAAAGGGAACTCTAAAATATCTAATATCTGTTTTCTAAAAAGAGGTAAAAATATGGCTGTAAAAAAAAGGATAGTTAATAAAAGGGAGGCAACTAACTTCTTATATTTAGAAATAGCCACCTCATATCTCAGACCTTACTGGAACGGTAATTCTTCTTAGATATTTTATCTCATCTAATACTTTACCTGTACCTTCTACTACAGCAGTTAAAGGATTATCAGCGATATGGACAGGTAACCCTGTCTCTTCAGAGATAATTTTATCTAAACCACGCAAAAGAGAGCCTCCTCCTGCCATTACGATCCCATGTTCGATAATATCAGAGGCTAGTTCCGGTGGAGTTCTTTCCAATGAGACCTTAGTGATCTCTAAAATTGCTTTGAGTGGTTCACTTAAAGCTTCCCTTACTTCCTCAGAAGTAATCGTTACCGCTTTTGGTAAACCGGAAACCAAATCTCTACCTTTTATCTCCAAACTCATCTCTTCTTCTAAAGGATAGACAGAACCGATCTTTATTTTAATATCCTCTGCGGTACGCTCACCGATTAAAAGATTATAGGTTTTCTTAAGATACTCAATTATTGCTTCATCCATTTCATCTCCACCGATACGGATAGATTTAGAAAAAACAATCCCTGCTAGAGAAATCACTGCTATCTCAGTAGTCCCTCCACCCACATCTATAATCATATTTCCTATAGGTTCTTGGATAGGAAGTCCTACACCAATAGCAGCAGCCATAGGTTCCTCAATCAGAAGTACTTCTCTTGCGCCTGCTCTTTCTGCGGAATCTTTAACCGCTCTTTTTTCTACCTCAGTAATTCCGGAAGGAGTAGCGATCACTATACGCGGCCTTACTAAGACCCTGCGGTGGTGAACTTTTTTAATAAAATAACGTAGCATCGCTTCCGTAATATCAAAATCTGCAATTACACCATCCTTCATTGGACGAATTGCTAAGATATTACCTGGGGTTCTACCAAGCATACGTTTTGCCTCTTCGCCTACTGCTAAAACCTGAGAGGTATTCTTATCGATAGCTACTACTGATGGCTCACATAAAACTACCCCTTCTCCTTTTACATAAACCAAAGTTGTAGCGGTTCCTAAGTCTATACCCATATCATTAGAAAACAAAGCTGAAAAATATTGAAAAACTTTTTTTGTTCTCTCTTTGAAATCTTTAAAATTTACCATTTTGCTCTCCTTAATTTTATAAAATTTTAACAGAGATTAAACTTTATGTCAAACAAAAAGTTAATGAATTATACCCTTTAGAATCTCTAAAAAATTTGGGAAAGATTTCTTAATGCAACTGATATCATCAATTACGGTTTTACCTTTTGCTTTAAGACCTGCAATTACTAAACTCATAGCAGTACGGTGGTCTCCATAACTGTTTAATTTATTACCTTTTAAATTAGTCTCTCCCTCAATAATAATATTCTCTTTAGCACCATTTTTCTCTAAAGATACCTTTGCTCCCATTTTAGTTAATCCTTCTACCATAGACCTAATACGATCTGTTTCCTTCACCCTTAACTCCTGAACAGACTCTATCAGAGTTCTTCCTTCTGCAAAGCAACTAGCTACCATAAGGATGGGAATCTCATCGATTAAGGAAGGAACTTCTTCTGCTTTTACCACTGTAGATCTCAGTCTACTGCTCTTTACCCATACATCCCCTATCAGCTCAGATGAAGAGGTATCTCTATATTTTAAAGTAATTTTTGCTCCCATCCTTTTTAATACTTTAATTAAACCTAAACGTGTAGGATTAAGAGATACAGAATTGATAAGGAGAGAGGAACCTTCTAAAATTAGACTACCCACAATAAAGAAACTCGCTGAAGAGATATCCCCAGGGATAAAGATATAACCAGGAGAGGTAAGCTCTCTTTTACCTTTAATTGCAATTTCTTTTTTTTTGACAGTAAGAGAAGCTTTAAATAACTTCAACATCCTCTCAGTATGATCTCTGGTAGGTATAGGTTCAATTATCTTGGTAGTTCCTTCTGCATATAAACCTGCCAACAATATCGCAGACTTTACCTGTGCAGAAGCAACAGGTAATCTGTAAGTTATAGCTTTTAATTCTGCACCATTTATAATTATAGGAGGGTATTCTTCTTTTAAATTTTTGATTTTAGATTCTGAAATTATCCTTGCCCCCATCATTCTTAAAGGTTGGGTTACTCTAAGCATAGGTCTTCGGGAAAGCGATTTTCCTGCAGTCAAAACTGAAGAGAAATCCTGACCTGCTAATACTCCGCAGAGTAATCTAAAGGTTGTACCAGAATCTCCCACAAATATTGGACTCTTAGGAGGTCTTAAACCATATAGACCCCTTCCATAGACTAATAACTTTAAATCTTTTTTGATTATCTTTATACCTAATTTTCTAAATGCCTCTAAAGTATAAAGGCAATCTCTACTTAAAGAAAAATTGTCAATTATGGTTTTACCTTTAGAGATAGAACTTATAATAATAGCGCGATGGGTAATAGATTTATCTGCGGGCAGTTTAATTTTTCCTTTTAAAAAAGAAACCTTGCTTATAGAGAAAGAACTCATTCTATTAACTTCAAACTAACCCTATCGCCTTCAAATATCTTATCTTTCATCTCAGCAGAGAGAAAACCAGCAGCAGACATAGAATCATGGACTTTCTCAACCTTTATATCACCGATATATTTTTCTCTATGATAGACAGAAAACACATCCCCTAAATTTACTCCCTGTTGAGTCCCCAGATTTATCACCGCAAAGTTATAATCCTTATTTACTACTAAGACTTTCCCTTCTAAAGTCTTCTCTTTAATTTGAGGTTTTGTTTCTTTTTTAGAAACAGCTATAACTTTAGTTTTCTTTTCTTCAACAGGCCCCTTCTGTTCCACAACGATCTGACCTAGTTCTACTTTCTTTACTTCTGCCTCCATACTTTTAAGTTTCTTCTCTAAATCTTCTCTTTCCGATTCCAAATTTTTTACTTTTGCCTCCAGTCTCCTTATATCTTTCTGTGCAGAAGTTAGTTTTTCTTTTAATTCTACTTCTACGCTTTCTTTCTGTTCAATAATTGCCTTTAACTGCTGTGCCTGTTGGATTGCTTCTTCTTTAGATTTCCTCTCATTATTTAGCTGATTATTTAAAATCTCCAGTTGATTTTTTGTCTCCTGAAGCTGTGTTTCTAATTGTGATAGTTGTCTCTTTGTATCCTCCAATTTTTTTTCCGTTAGCTTGTATCTTGTCTGAGCATCTGTTAAAGCTTCTTGAAGATTAGCTACTTTTTCTTTCTCCTTCTGATAAAAATAAAAAGCTACCGCAAAGCAAGTAAAAGCAATTATAATTAGGAAAACAAATATAGGGACTAATACCCTTGCTTCATCTTTTTTCATATCTTTACCTCCTTTTTATTTAATTATATCATCGGTATGATTAAAATCAATTTACTTTTTCTCTTCTAAATCTTTAAAGTAATCTAAAAAATCTTCAGGTATAGGTGTGGAGAATTCCATAAACTCATCCTTGGTAGGATGCTTAAAGCCAAGAACCTGTGCATGCAAAGCTAATCTTTTAAATTCTGCTTTAGTTTTACCGTATTTTAAATCTCCTAATATGGGGTGTCCTAAAAATGCAAGGTGTACTCTTAACTGATGGGTTCTTCCTGTAAAAGGTATGAGTTTAACCAAAGATGCCTCTTTTTTACGGATTAAGGTTTTATATTTAGTTTTAGCGTAGCGGGCTTCTTTAGAAAAACATACCCAAAATTTTTTTCTCTCGCGTGGATGCCTTGAAAGTGGTAATTCCAAAATATCCTCATCAAATTCCATACAGCCCTTTATTATCGCAACATATTCACGCTTTACTGTATGTTGAGAAAATTGTTTAGCTAAAAAAAGATGGGCTTTATCATTTTTTGCGATCACCATAAGTCCAGAGGTATCTTTATCCAATCTATGCACAATCCCTGGACGCAGAGGGTTTATCTGAGAAAGTTTTTTAAAATGGTAAATTAAGGCATTCACTAATGTATGGGTGGGATTACCTGCTCCTGGATGAACTACAAGACCTGCTGGCTTTTCAATTAAAGCAAAATCCTCATCCTCATAGATTATTTTTATAGGTATAGGTTCAGGGGTTAGCAGAGTTAATTTTTCTTCTTCAAAATTCACCTTAAAGACTTCATTTGACTTTACCTTATAATGAGATTTAAAATTATTTTTTTCATCCTCTTTTTTTATCAAACCTTTCTTAATCAACTCCTTAACCTTCTGACGGGAGATCGTTATATCTAATTTTAAAAATTTCTTTAAGATAAAAAGATCTAAACGCATCCCTTCGTCTTCAGGTTCTACATTGAAAATAAATTCTTTCATCTCTTATTTTTTAAAATACTAATCAAAATTAAGAATATGCCTAAAGTTATACTTATATCTGCAAAATTAAACACTGGCCAGATACGGAAGTCTAAGAAATCAATCACATAACCAAATATAATCCTATCAACAATATTACCAACCGCTCCAGAAAGAACCAATATAAAAGCAAATTTTATTTTAAACAAAATTAACTTCTTTAGATAACGCAGGATAAATATTATTGTTAGTAATGAAAATATTATAAATAGATAATTTGTATCCTTAAATAAACCAAAAGCACTTCCCGTATTGAAAACCAAAGTAAGATGAAAAATTCCTTTTATGATAGGTATGCCTTGAGAAGGAATCTTTAAAGCATAATATTTAGTAAAACGATCTAAACTGAAGATAGCTAAGAATAAAAAACTTAAAAATAAATTTCTTAGGTCTTTTCTTTTGCCTGCTGGCATTTAATGCAAAGGCGGGCATAGGGAAGGGCTCTTAACCTCACTTTAGATATAGGGGCTTTACAGCTCTCGCAGATGCCGTAATTGCCCTTCTCTATTTTAATTAAGGCTTCATCAAGTTCATAGAGAAGCTGGCGTTCATCATCCGCTATCTGTAAAGAAAACTCACGGTCGTAGGTATCTGTAGCTACATCTGCCATATGAAAGGTATAACCTGATATATCCCCAGAAGCATCCTTTTGAGATTTCTTCAATGTCTCTTCTGATATATTCTTTATCTTCTCTAAAATGCGTTCCTTCTGTTTTAGAAGTATCTTTTTAAAATAATTGATATCTTCTTTAGTGAGCTTTTTTCTCATATTCTTCCACTATCTTAAGACAACGTGGACATAACTGTAAATTATCTTTGGTTACTTTTAGATTATAATTCCAACAACGCATACATTTTAAGCCATCTGCCTTCTTTACCAAAAGAGCAATCTCTTCAATTCTATAGGGATAGTTTTCGTTTATTTCTTCTTTTAAAATCTCAACTTCCGAAACCTTAAAGATCTCCGCTAAGTCTTCCTTTAGCCTTTCTAAATATGATAAGTAAGAATCTTTATTTGTCAACAAAATTATTTTTGCATCAAAGGAACTTCCAATAACACCTTGAGAGCGCACCTCTTCGAGAGCTTTAGCAGAGATAGGTATCAATTCAAATATAATTCTTAGTTCTTCCTTAATATCAGTTTTTTTCCACTCAGGATTCAACTGAGGCCATTCTAAAAGATGTACACTTTTTATAGAGATAAATTCTTTATTTTTGGGCATATTTTGATAGGCTTCTTCGGTAGTAAAAACAAGGATAGGAGAAAGCATTCTTACCAAACAATTTAAAACCTCATAGATAACTGTCTGAGCAGACCTTCGTTCTAAAGAATCACCAGGATATGTATAGAGTCTACCTTTTATCATATCTAGATAATGCATAGATAGATCTATATTGCAGAAATCGTAAATATACTTATAAACTTTATAAAATTCAAATCTCTCATAACTATCTTTTACATTATTGACTAATAAACTTAACTGATAAAGACACCATCTATCTATTCTTTTTAGATACGAATATCCAACCTTATCCTTATCAGGGTTAAAATCAAATAGATTACTTAAAATAAACCTTATGGTATTGCGAATCTTACGGTAAGCCTCAGAAAGTCTATCTAATATCTCTTTAGACAAACGGATGTCCTCACGGTAATCACTGGAGGTAACCCACAACCTCAATATATCTGCACCGAAATCATCAATAACATCGAATGGGGAAACCACATTGCCTAAAGACTTTGACATCTTCATACCTTTTCCATCTACTACAAATCCGTGAGTAAGGACTCTCTTAAAAGGCGCTTTATTATCGATACAGAAAGAGGGAATAAGAGAAGATTGGAACCAACCTCGATGTTGGTCAGAACCTTCTAAGTAAAGGTCTGCAGGGAAAGAAAGTTCTTTCCTTTTTTTTAATACCGCTTGCTGACTTATCCCTGAATCAAACCACACATCTATGATATCACTACCCTTAGAAAAATTCTTTCCTTTACAGGAAGGGCACCTTAAATCTTTAGATAAAAATTCCTTAAGGGGTAGTTTAAACCAGCAATCACTTCCCTCCTTTTCAACGAAGCAGGCAAGTTTTTCTATCAATTCTGTATCTAAAAATTCTTCTTTACAATCGTTGCAGACTAAAGAAGGAATAGGAACACCCCAGTAGCGTTGACGGGAAAGACACCAATCAGGACGTAACTGGATCATCGCTAAGATCCTCTCTTTACCAGAAGGAGGAATCCAGTCAACTTGGTCTGTACGGATTAAATTTAAGAGTTTTTCTCTTAAACCTTGATGCTCTAAACTCAAAAACCACTGTTTAGTGGCTCTAAATATTAATGGATTTTTACAGCGCCAGCAGTGAGGATAGGAATGAGTTATCTTTGTCTTAAAAATTAAAGCATCAATTTGCTTTAGCTTCTCTATAATAAGTTCTTCTGCTTCATATACATTTATCCCTGAAAAATCTTTAGCAGTCTCATCAAAATTACCCTTCTCATCTACAGGCATTATCACCTCAAGGTTGTATTTTAATCCGGTAATGTAATCTTCATTACCGTGTCCAGGAGCAATATGCACAAGACCGCTACCTTCCTCTTTAGATACATAATCTGCTAAAACAATCTTTCCTTGGCGATTTATAAATGGATGTTGATAGATTAAGCCTTCTAAATTTCTGCCTAAAAATTCATCTATGATTTTATAATCTTTTATACCCACCTCCTCCAATAAGATTGGGGCTCTATCTTTATTTATAATCAAATTGCCTTTATCTGTTTGGATATAGAGATAACTAAAGTTAGGATTAACTGCTACCGCTACATTAGCTACTAATGTCCAAGGAGTAGTTGTCCAGATAACTAAGAAACTATTCTCTTTAAAGATACCATTTATATTTAACTTAAATTTAACATAGATAGAAAAGGATGTCTTTTCTTCGTATTCTACCTCTGCTTCTGCTAAAGCGGTCTCACAGATAAAACACCAGTTAACTGGTTTTTTGCCTCTATAGATGTAGCCTTTTTTAACTAAAACTCCAAAAGCTCTTAAGATCTCCGCTTCATAATCAGGACTTAATGTAAGATAAGGATTATCCCAATCTCCAAAAATTCCCAATCTTTTAAATTGTTCCCTCTGTATCTTTACATACTTTAGAGCATAATCGTAAGCTTTCTTTCTAAATTCTAATTTTCCGATCTGGTATTTATTTATCCCTAGTTCTTTAAATAATTGGTATTCTACAGGTAAACCGTGGCAATCCCAACCAGGAACAAAACTAGCATCAAAACCACACATCGTTTTATACTTAACTATTATATCTTTAAGAGACTTATTTAACGCATGTCCAATATGGATATCTCCGTTAGCATAGGGAGGACCATCATGGAGTATATATTTAGGTTTACCCTCTGATCTCTTCCTAATAAGTTGGTAGATATCTATATCCTGCCAGAATTTTAAAATTTGAGGTTCTCTCTTAGCAAGTTGGGCTTTCATAGAAAAGTTTGTTTTAGGAAGATTAAGGGTAGAGGTAAAATCTTTATTTTTCATCTTTTAAGATATTTTCCAATAATAGGGTGTAATCTAATTTTAACCCTTTTAGGTATAAGATCGCGGGCAGTAACAAAAGCATCTTTTAAAGCATCCTTACAGCAACAGGTCCTTTTCTCAGCTATGTAAGGAATAGCTTCCTTTAAAATTTTTTTAGCATTCTCTACATTCTTAAGTAAATTTTTAATCACCATATCTGCGGTAACTACTTCGCTGGGTTCATACCAACAATCATAATCAGTAACTGCTGCCAAAGTTACATAACAGATCTCTGCTTCCCTAGCCAACCTTGCCTCTGCTAGATTAGTCATACCAATTATATCCATACCCCATTTTCTATAGAGTTCAGATTCTGCTCTGGTAGAAAAAGCTGGTCCTTCCATATTAAGGTAGGTTCCTCCTAAATGTACTCTTAAGTTAAGCTTCAAAATTATTCTATAGAGAAGCTCTGCTAATTCTCTACATATCGGTTCAGCAAAACTTATATGGGCGACTATTCCATCTTCAAAAAAGGTCATTTTACGGGCTTGGTTTGTGCGGTCTACAAACTGAAAAGGTAAAACAAAATCCAGAGGTCTTATCTCCTCCTTTAAACTTCCACAGGCACTTACAGAGATAATCCTTTCTACACCTAACTTTTTAAAAGCATAGATATTTGCCCGATAATTTATCTGGGAAGGTGAGATCCTATGTCCAACTCCGTGCCGGGGCAAAAAAACAACTTCTTTTCCTTCTAATTTACCTATAATTAATTTATCTGAAGGTTTTCCAAAGGGAGTAGAAACTGAAACTTTCCTTACATCTTTAAGCCCTTCTATATTATAGAGACCACTTCCTCCAATAATTCCGATCTTAAACATAAGAACCTTCCTTTCTAACTTAAAGAAAGTTCCTTTGCCCTTTTAAAACTAGAAATAACTGCCTTTATTATAATTTTTTTAAGCTTATTTTTTTTAAATACCTTTAAAGCCTCTTGGGTAGTTCCTCTTTTAGAAGCAACCTTAGAGATCAAACCTTCTGTATCAAAACATTCCTCTTCTAAAAGCTTCGCTGTCCCTAATAAAGTTTGTAAGATAAGTTTATCACTTTTCTCTTTATCCAAACCTAAAAGTCTGGCTGCTTCACTGATAGCTTCAAAGATAAAGGCAATGTAAGCTGGGCCACTACCAGAGATAGCTGTAACTACATCCATAATTTTTTCTTTTTTTATCTCTATGACTTTACCCATCATTCTGAAAAGCTGAGATGCAAATCTAAAGTCAGATTCAGTTATATAATGGCCTCTCTTTAGAACAGTTATGCCGTCAGCAACCTTAATAGCTAAATTAGGCATTGCCCGAATAATTTTCGGCCTAAATTTAATTTTTTTCTCTAAGTAGCTAGTAGTTATACCTGCAGCTATAGAGATAAATAGAGGTCTTTTTTTTATTAACTCTAAAGTTTCACTTATCTTTTCTAGAACCACTCCTATATCCTGTGGTTTAACTGCAATAATAATAATTTCGGAGTTCTCTATTAACTTAGGTATATCTTTGTAGATAAAAAGACGCTTTCGATAAGATAAGAATTTCCTTCTAATATTTTTTATAATCTCTTCTTTCTTCTCACATATAGATAAAACAAAATCTCTATCTTTTATAGTATTAGATAAAATTGCCTCCCCCATTTTACCGCAGCCAATGATACCGATCCTTCTTCTCATATTATTTTCCTTCTAAATTGAAAAATATTATACCTTATTTAAAAAATAATTCAATTAAAACTAAATCATTTTATTATTTACTTTTTAGAACTTCCAGGAAGGCATCTATTACTTTAGGGTCAAATTGGCTGGCTCTTCCCTTCTTTATTATCTCAATGGCTTCTTCTAAACTGTAAGCTTTACGGTAAGGTCTATCTGAGATAAGTGCCTGAAACACATCTGCTACTGCTAAAATCCTTGCCCCTATAGGTATCTCTTCTTTCTTTAAACCATGGGGATAACCTCTTCCATCCCAGCGTTCATGATGGCTTAAAACTAAGGGGATTATTGGATAGAGAAAATGCACCGGTCTTAAAATCTCAGCTGCTATTCGAGGATGGTTCTTAATCTGAGAGAATTCTTCCTCAGTGAGTTTTGCTTTCTTAAGAAGGATCTTTTCGCTTATCCCAACCTTTCCCAAATCATGAAGGATAGCTGCCTGACGGATATGTTCTATCTCTTCAGGAGAAAGATTTAATCTGCGGGCAATCTCTACTGCATAATAAACCGTCTTTTCCACATGTTCACCGGTATAGTGATCTTTTACTTCGATAGTTTTTGCTAAAGCATAGATAGATTCCATCAAACTTTGATTTGCCTTTTGGGTAAGTTTCTCTATATTATGTTTTAGAACCTTAACTTCATCCTTTGTCT
The DNA here is from genome assembly GCA_023819505.1 of Candidatus Omnitrophota bacterium. Taxonomy (GTDB): domain Bacteria; phylum Omnitrophota; class Gorgyraeia; order Gygaellales; family JAMWCP01; genus JAMWCN01. The sequence continues at coordinate 20,755 of JAMWCN010000008.1, forward strand.
TAAACTCTGACAAACCAACCCCTTTTGCCCGAAGATCTAAAGATGATAATACTTCATTACCTCCGCGTTCCTTGGCTTTATTAAGGATGCGCTCTGCTAAAATAATTAAATCCATACTGCGGGGAACCTGATCTTCAGGGTAAGAAACTACCGCAATACTTAATTTAATATTTATTTTATCTTTTTTATTCCCAAATTTAATCATATTTATTTTATCCATAATCCTTCTTCCTAAACTTACCCCTGCAGATCTATCTATTCCTGGAGTAACAATTAAAAACTCCTCTCCTGAGTAGCGGATAACTATATCGTATCTACGCACCAATTTCTTTATAGTTTTTGCTAATTGTTTTAAGATCAAGTCTCCAAAGTGATAACCGTAAGTCTCATTTATATATTTAAAATAATCTAAATCTATCATCAAGAGGGAAAAAGGATGCCCATACCTACGTGAACGGTAAAATTCCCTTTCAATAATTTCTTCTAAATACCGGTGGTTATAAAGACCGGTTAAAGGATCCTTTAAAGCTAATTTTTTTAATCTTAAATTTGTTTTAATCATCTGTTGATGGGTTATCCTTCGCATCAGACAAGAGCCCAAAACATCACCGGTTAATTTTAAAAGATTTATTTCTGTATCAGAGAATTCTTTTTTTCTATTTACCAAATCAAAACCTAAAAATCCAATAACTTCACCTCCATAAATTATCGGTACACAGATCATAGAGATAACCTCTTGAGAAGCAAGTAATCTTCTTAGGGAATCTGCCTGCGGTGGAAGTTCTTCTCTATCCTTAATATAAACTGTCTCTTTATTCTTTATCTTCTCAGCAAACCATAAAAAATCTTCTGCACAGATATGTTGCAGTTCTCTAATCAAAGGTCTTATACCTTCTCTACACCACTCATGGGTATTAGTAGCTTTACGACCCTTATCTTCCGCTAAGAAGACATAAGTCCTATCTACATCACAGAATTCTCCAATGGTTCTTAAAGCCTCATTTATTGCTCTATCGGTATCTTCCAAAGGAAGATTAATAAAACTGCTGGCAATTTTATTAACTAGTTCTTCAAATTGTATTTTTTTCTGTAAAGATAAACTTAGTTGGTAGCGTTCTTCCTCAATACCAATCGCAATAGCAATTATCTCCATAATTCGGATATCCTCTTTACTAAAATCAAAATCTTTTTTATAAACCACACATAAAGAACCTCTAATCTTCCCTGCATAACTTACCGGATAACCCATATAGGTCTTAAGCTCGTATAATTTAACATTGGGATCTGTTTCATAATATAAAGTATGGAAAAGATCTTTTACGATAAGAGGTTCTAAAGAAGCTTTATTTATCACATCATAACAGATATGACCTTGGGCTTTATCTATGGATTTGAAATCTTCGGGTACATTCCACTTACCTATAGAGCAGAGAAGTTCTCCTTCTAAACGATTATATAGACTTGCATCCGCTGATAAAAGCTCCCCGCAGGCAGAGACTAACAATTCAATATTTTTATTAAAATCGGTTCCCAATTGTAAAAATACAGTTTGTAACTTCTCAAGACGACTACTAAAAGATTTAATTTTAGTTATATCCTCCACAGTTTCCATCACACAGATTATTTTACCTTCTTTATCCTTTATAGGTGTAGCAAAGATACGAGAGATCCTTCCATCTTTACAGGGTTCAGTTTCCGCAACTTCTACATTACCTGTCTGAAGAGACTTAATTACTGGGCAGAATGAACAGGGATTTTCTTTAGGCGGTGAAAAGAACAATTTATAACATAAAGGTTTATTCCTCTCTAAATCTAAATGGGGAAAACGCATTTTAAAAGTCTTATTCATCCAAATAACTTCCATCTGTGGACTGATAAAGCAGATCTCTTTAGGAATGCAGTTTAAAATCTCTAAGGAAGGTTCTAAAATGATCTCTTTTATTTTTTCCTCTTGAGGAAGAAACTCTGACATCTTTTTATAAAAAAATTATAATTTAAAAAGGGAGGTTTGTCAAGGCAAAGGAAATTTATGATTGTAACTTATTATATTTAGAATAGTTATAACTTAATCTAAAGAAGATAGAGCCTTTATCCTCTTTAACATATTAGGGTGGGTACTTAAAAGCTCTAAAAGTCGATCTGCAACAGTCAATTTTATCCTTTTTCTCTGCAGAAGCTCCAATTCTTCAGGTTCAATTGTTCCACTTCTATCCAAATCGATTTGTCTTAAAGTTCTTATCTCCTCTAATGCTTGGCTGGGATCATTTAAGAAAAAGGCTTTTAAACCTTCTACTTTTCTTAACTCTTCTTTATCTAAACGAGCAGAACCATAGACAAGTTTATAAAGAGCAGAGGCTAAAAAATTTCCTGGATTACCTAAAGCTATTGAACCTCTATCCGCAAAATATTCACGGATCCTGGAAGCATAAAGAACTAAGAGATTGGTGATGAAATAAAATAGGAAAGAAATCAATCCTATCAAAGCAGGGCTAGGTCCTCTTTGCCTTTTATCTGACCTTACCCACATCATCTGCCAGGCGATCCTATATAAAATCATAGGGATTACAGAAAGCAAAGTTATAGTAAGCATATCGTGATTCTTAATATGACTTATCTCATGGCCCAATACTGCTTTAAGTTCTTCTTTTGAAAGAAGTTGTAAAATCCCTTTAGTTACACAGACCCTACCATCAGCTATACTTCTACCAAAGGCAAAAGCATTAGGAAGAGAAACTAAAGAAACTCCTACTTTTGGTTTAGGAATCCCTGCTTTTAAAGCAAGTTCAGCAACCATTTGATGGAGTTGAGGATATTCAGTTTCAGTTACATATATCACATTTAACATATATTCTACCAATTTAGGTCCTATCATATATTGGATAAACATAATTATTAAAGATAAGATAAGATAGAAATAGAAATTAGTTATCCCTGAAGTATACGCTATTAAAGAAACTACCGCATAGATAATTGCAAATAAAACTGCCAAGAGAATAAACATCTTTATCCTTAAAATCCACATCGCTAACCTCCTTTTTTATTCTATAACTTCCGCTTCAATAGTAAATTTTATTAAAGGAAAGTCTTTTGAATCTGTATAAATCCAAAGGTGCTGTTGAACTTTTCCTTTATAACCTCTGGTATCAAATTTTACCTCTATAGGTATAGAGCTATTCCCAGCTACAGTGGTACTGGAGAGGTCTGAAGTGGTACAGCCACAGGATGTATCTACCTTTTTTATATTAAGATTTTTAGAG
>JAMWCN010000090.1 GCA_023819505.1 Candidatus Omnitrophota bacterium
AATATTATCGCTAATATTGTGGTGGTACGGGTCAAAAAAGTACTCGTTTTAGGTCCAAATAAAGACTCAAATCCTCCTAAACTTTCGATAAGTCCTCCTCCTCTGCCCCTTTGAATAAGAATAACGAAGATTAAGAGGATACAAACAATTATATGTATAAAAAGAATTAAACCGTACATTTACTTTTTTACCTCATATGCATATTTTATTATGCTAGAAAAAGAATCTAAATCTAAACTTGCTCCTCCTACCAGAGCACCATCTATATCCGGTTGCTTAATTAATTCTTTAATATTTTCTGGTTTTACACTTCCTCCGTAAAGGATACGTATTTTCTGCGATATCTCTTCAGAGTAGATTCTATTTAGTAAACCTCTAATATAAGCTTGTGCCTCTTGGGCAATCTGTGGGGTTGCAGTTCTACCTGTTCCGATAGCCCATACCGGTTCATAGGCAATTACAAGATTAGCTACCTTCTGAAAATTAATACTTTCTAAATCCTTATATATCTGTTCTTCCAAAATCTTAAAAGTTAATCCTTCTTCTCTCTGTTTTAGACTCTCCCCTACACAAAGGATAGGGGATAATCCTTCATCCAAAACCGCTTTTAATTTCTTATTAATAATTTCATCTGTCTCTCCAAAATAAGTCCTTCTTTCAGAATGACCTACAATTACATATTTACAACCCAAATCTTTTAACATCAGAATAGATACCTCTCCAGTAAAAGCTCCCTCTTTTTCCCAATGTACATTCTGGGCACCCAATTCTATATTCGATTCATAAAGTAATTCTGCTACTTCTGATAAAGCAGTAAATGGAGGACAGACTACAATCTCAAATCTCTGCGTCTCTATAAAGAAGAGCTCTCTTTTTAAAGCTGAAACAAGTTCAATTGCTTGTGTTATATTCTTATACATCTTCCAATTACCAGCAATTAAAGATATCCTATTCATTTTTATCTGTAAGTGCTTTTATCCCAGGTAAAAGCTTCCCCTCCATAAATTCTAAAGATGCTCCTCCACCGGTAGAGATGTGGCTAAATTTTGATTCTAACCCAAACTTAGCTATACTGGAAGCAGTATCACCTCCTCCTACAATACTTATACAGGAAAGACTAGCTATGAAAGAGGCAACCTTATAAGTTCCTTGGCTAAACTTATCTATTTCAAAAATTCCTAAAGGACCATTCCAGACAACTGTTTTTGCATCCTTTAATCTTTTCTTAAACTCCTCTATCGTCTGCGGACCGATATCTACAGCTATCTTACCAGAAGGTATATCTTCTCCTGCAACTTCCAAAGATGCATTTGCATCTATATTATCTACCACTATATGATCTATAGGTAAGACTATATCTTTATTTAGACTTTTGGCTTTCTCTAAAATCTCTTTAGCTACTAAGACCTTATCTTTCTCTAACTTTGAATTACCGATGGATTTACCTTGAGCATAAAGGAATGTATAAGCCATAGCTCCAGCGATAAGTAAACTATCGGCCTTGGGAAGCAAATTATTAATCACTCCAATCTTATCAGAAACTTTTGATCCTCCTAAGATAACCACAAATGGTCTATTTGGATTCTGTAATAGATCACCTAAATATTGAATTTCCTTCTCTAATAAAAGCCCTGCTACAGAGGTTAAATAATGGGTTAAGCCTTCAGTAGAGGCATGCGCTCGATGAGCAGTACCAAATGCATCATTAACAAATATATCTCCTAAAGAGGCTAGCTCCTTTGAAAAATTAGAGTCGTTTTTTTCTTCTTCAGGATAAAATCTAAGATTCTCCAAAAGTATAACTTTTTCTTTAGTCTCTTTAATCTCTTCCTTCACTCTTTTTCCAATGCAATCATCTATAAATCTTACCTGCTGAGCTAAAAGTTCACTTAATCTTTTAGCTACAGGCCTAAGACTATATTTAGGATCTTTTTTACCTTCGGGTCTTCCTAAGTGGCTTATCAGAATAAGCTTATTTGGTTTTTTATCCAATATGTATCTTATAGTAGGTAAAGTTGCCTTTATACGGGTATCATCGCTGACTTCTAATTTCTCGTCCAAAGGAACATTAAAATCTACCCGCATTAAAACATTCTTATTCTCTAAAGAGACATCTTTTAAGGTCAATTTATTCATTGAAATTCCTCCTTTTTATTTTTAATTATAATTAGTAATTTTTATTTTACAAGAGATTTTCTTATCATAGGTACAAAAGCTACAGGTAAAATATCTTTTATATAAATTTTATTCTTCCTTTTAATTACCAATTTTAGGTTTTGGAAGAAATCTCCCACTGGTATAACTAATCTACCACCCTCTTTAAGTTGTTCTATTAAAGCTTTTGGGATCTGGCTTGGCGCACAGGTAACTATAATCGCATCAAAGGGTGCTTTCTCAGGCCAGCCTAAATAGCCATCTCCAACCCTTACATATATATTTTTATAACCCAATTCTTTTAGAACTTTTTTGGCTTTCTCTGCCAATACTTCAATAATCTCTATGGTATAAACTTCCTTAGCTAATTCTGCAAGAATTGCTGCCTGATAGCCACTACCTGTACCTATCTCCAATACCTTCTCATCACCTTTCAGTTCCAATAATTCTGTCATCAAAGCTACTATATAGGGCTGAGAAATAGTTTGACCTTCTCCGATGGGTAAAGGCCCATCATCATATGAGAAAGCTTTCAATTCTTCAGGCACAAACTTATGTCGCTCTACTTTTAGCATTGCTTCTAAAACTTTTCTGTCCTTTATACCCCTTGCCTCTATCTGTGTCTTAACCATATTTTTTCTTAAAGTTAAAAAATCTATATTTTCTTCTACTTGCGCTATCATAGGTTCTTTTCCAGAGAAGGAAAATAATATAAAAGAAATTATAAAAATTTTTAAAGTATTATCCATTGTAATTAGCTAAAGAATAATAGACTTTAGCTGCTATATGTGAGATAAAATTTTTAACAGGTTGAGAATTTTTGAAATCATGACTAGTTAACACAGAGATTAAGATATTAGCTTTCTTACCAAATATAATTCCTACATCATGACAGATACCCTTCTCTAACCCCGTTTTATTAGCTACAACTACAGAATCTGGTAAAAGTGCAGCTATACGATCGCGTATCTTCTGTTGTTTTAATAAACTTAGACACTTTTGAGATATACTCTTATTTAAAAAATTTTTCTTATAAAATTTAATCAAAATATAACTCATATCAAAAGCAGAAGTATAATTTTCTTTACCTTCCTGTTTTGCTTTATTATCTAAGATCTTCCTGGATATTGTTGTATCCTTAAGACCCAAAATTTTAAAGCACTTATTTAGATAATCAAATCCCAATAGATCTATCAATATATTGGTAGCGGTATTATCAGACCAGACAATCATAAAATTTACTAATTCTTCAACACTAAATATAGAACCTTCTTTAAAATTTTTTAATATACCAGAACCAGGCGTTTTATCTAAATCTTTTAGAATTACCTTCTGCTTTAGATCTAATATTTTTTCTTTATCTGCACAGTATACACAACCCATAATTGGGATCTTTATTAAACTTGCTGCTGGAAAAATAACCTTTTCATTAAGGATGATTTTATAACCCGTCTTTAAATCTACAATCACTATAGCCACCTTCTGTTTAAAATTTTTTACTTCTTCTAATATCTGAGACTCTAATTCTTTTAAAATAACTTTTCTTTTTTCCAATAATCTTTGATTGTACAATTTATAAAATAAAAAAATTGAAATTAGGATAATCCCAACCGCTATTAAAAAATATAATTTTTTATTTCTCATTATTCTCTTTCAATTTCTCTAAATGATGTTTTACTACTTTTGCTTTAACCATATAGATAACATCTTCAGCAATATTAGTAGCGTGATCGCAGATCCTCTCTAGATGCCGAGCAATTAGAAGCAAGGGTATAGCCCTAGAGACGGTCTGTGGATCTTTTGACATGTAGTCATTTATAAGTTCATCCTGAACTAAATCTCTTAATCTATCTGCTTCCTGATCTGAAAGGCAAACTTTTTTGGCTAATTCCGTATCTTGATCGATAAAAGAATCTATGGCAGACTTTACCATATCTTGAGCTAACTGGGAAAGTTTGGGTATATCTATTAGAGGCTTAAGTAGAGGTTTATCTACTAATTCTAAAACTCTTTGAGCAATATCTACTGCTAAATCTGCAATTCTTTCTAAATCTACAGTGATCTTCATCACTGTAGCGATGAATCTTAAATCGTAAGCTACAGGCTGCCTAAGTGCAATGAGCTCAAGACAACTCTCATCGATATCTATCTCTAATTCGTCTATAATCCGATCCTCATCGATAACTTTATCAGCGAGTTTTTTATCTCTATTTTTAAGTGAATCTATCGATCTTAAGATTGACTCCTCTACAAGTTGAGCCATATTTTTTAATTTTTTATGCAATTGTTTTAACTCCTCATCAAAAAACCTTTCCATCTTTACAGCCTCCTTTTATTATCCAAACCTACCACTTATATAATCTTCAGTGCGTTTATCTTTCGGTGCGGTAAAAATTTGAGTAGTAGGTCCGAATTCGATCAACTCACCCAAAAGCATAAAACCAACTTCATCGGATATTCTAGCTGCCTGTTGCATATTGTGGGTGACGATAACGATGGTAAAGTCTCTTTTTAAATACTGCAGTAATTCTTCTATCTTTAATGTGGCTTGGGGATCTAAAGCAGAACAAGGTTCATCCATAAGTAAAATTTCTGGTTTCATTATCAATGCCCTTGCGATACATAACCTCTGTTTCTGTTCTAAAGAGAGTTTATCTGCAGAGACTTTAAGTTTATCTTTAAGTTCCTCCCATAAAGAGACAGCT